>CAIVGO010000189.1 GCA_903905445.1 uncultured Bacteroidota bacterium | reverse complement strand
CGGCGCGGTGCAGTCCTTGAACGAAACCCAGTATTTTGTATCCGACAACCACCAGGGTAGCCTTGAAGCGCCGGTTCCGTTCCATTTACCATTAAGTGGTACGGAGGAAGCGAATGCGGTGCAATCCTTTGATATTCAGCCTAATCCGTTTAGTGGGGAAACGAAATTCCGTTTTGTTTTGCCGCAGGCGGAAGCAATTCAATTGCGTATTGCGGATATACAGGGCAAGATCATCGCTGAATATGCTGTAGATGGACAAACTGGTTTGAATGTATTCAGTTGGGATGGGAAAACACAGGCGGGTGCTCCGTTGCAGGCAGGCGTTTATTTGGTTCGGCTGGAAACCGGGCGGGGTAGCGTGACGCGGAAAGTGGTGCTGCAGCGGTAGGATCATAATTTTTATAAAAGTCCTATTAAATTCTATTGGCGGGGCGACTTTTCCAGTCACCCCGCCAATAAAATTTACCCGCTCACACAAAAATACAGCACATTACATTGTTTGCGTTTTATTGCTTTTTGGCACATGTTATTTGCATGTCCTGTTCGCTCAGGCCATTCTACATTTGTGCGCTTGAAATGCGATAGGAAATCTACTTTTTTCAACAAGATTCTGTTCAAACAGGAAAGCATCATTTTTTTGGTTTTCCTCGACCTCGTCGCTTTTAATCATTTCCCGATAAGTTACATCCCGGCTTGCCCAAGCGCAGCCATATTGGTTTTAAGTAATTGTTTGATTGCACACTTGAATGGTCAAATGGTTGCCTTGGAATGTGGTGGATGAACCTATCCCGTGTGATTTCATTTTTTAAACTTTATATACCATTCATTTGCGATGAAAAATCAACTGTTGAAGAACGTTTCTGGTGTGTTGCATACCGAAGGGCTGCTCCTGCGTCTTTGTTTTGTTTTTTGCTGTCTGCTTTCTGTCAGCGAAATAAGCGCGCAACAAAGAATTAGTATTCAAGGCACTTTGAAAAAAGCCAATGGTTCACCTTTGGATGATGGCTATTATCGCGTAACCTTCAAATTATACACCGCACTTACGGGCGGTACCCTTGTCTGGCAAGAAACCACCGATTCGGTTGAAGTGAGTGGGGGCATTTACAGCCATGCTTTGGGTAGTAAGACGAACCTTACAACCTCCGCTTTCATGAATACGGTGTACCTGGGCGTACAGGTTGGTACTTATGAAATGACGCCACGCACCGAAATCACTTATGCGCCCTATGCTTTTTCAGTGTATTCCGCCTCGTGCTCCGGCGCTGTGGGTGATGTGAAATTTTCAATGTTGAATCCAGCCCAATTTACTAAAGAAAATGGCGACTGTTGGGTGCCAATGCATGGCCAATCCATTTCAGGGACAAAGTTGGCAGCCTATGTTGCAACTACCCTCCCGAATGCCGGTGGGTATTTTTTGCGTGCGCAGGAGTTTGGTACCTCGTATACGTATGGTGGAACGACGGTCACAACGAATGCCTCGGGCAATATAGATAATGACAGAACTTCCAGTAGCACGATTGCTACGGCGCAGGATGAAGCTTTTAAATCACACAGTCACAATGATTGGACAGGATATGATGGTAGTCATAGTCATACCTATAGAGATACATATTTCAATGAAAGACTAATATGGTCTAATGAGGATTTCTATGGTTCAAAAGACTATGACTCCGATAATCCGAATCCGGCGAATACGGACTTGTATATTACTAGAACTACAGACGCAGGCGGGTCCCATAGACATTCAATACCCTATGACGGCGGCCTCGAAACCCGCCCCGATAACCTCAACTTTTGGATTTATGTCCGTGTAAACTAAGCATACAAGTTATAAGATCTTTTAATTTAAAATACCATTCACGATGCTTCATCGCAAGCTGTTATTTATAGGGGTATTGCTGGGCAATTTTCTGTGTGCCCCATTAAATGCCCAAACCTGCGGGCCTATTGTTGACAATGCTGTATTTGGGGAAGTGCTTTTCAATTACGGCGCGGCCACCAATGTGTTTTCCCTGCGCAATACTTCCAGT
>CAIVGO010000188.1 GCA_903905445.1 uncultured Bacteroidota bacterium | reverse complement strand
TTTTTATTGCATGAAACTTTTTATCTCTACCCTCCTCCTGATTGTTTGTTTTACAGGCTTATCTGCCCAAACTGCCGAAGAGGCAAAAGCAAAAGCCATCAAAGACGCTGCCATGAAAGCCGATACGGGCTGGACAAGGAGCGGCGCCCTGGGCTTCGATTTATCGGGCCTCGGCTTATTCAACCCCAAACAAGGCGCGGGCGGCAACCGCTTCGGAATTGGTTTGGTTACCGGGCTCAATGCCAACTATAAAGGTGGAAAAACCTTTTGGAGCAACCAATTGGACATTCGCTTGGGCGCACAACGCGTTGTTGTTGCGGTTACAGAGCCTGTACCTACTACGCGGAAAGATTTTGTCAAAAACCTGGATTTATTGCGTTTTAACTCCCGTTTCGGGTACCTGATTTCGGGTGATAAGCTCTTTGCAGCGATCGACCTGGTAGCAGAAACTTTGCTGATGCCGCTTTATCCGGGTAACACCATCCAACCCGTAACTCCAGGCGACCGGCCCCAGGCGAAGTTTTTGAACCCGCTCACCGTGGATATCGCACCGGGTATTGCGTACAACCCGAATGCACAGTTTTCGTTCTTTTTCTCTCCCGTTGCAACCCGTTATATTTTGGTGGCCGACGAAGATATCAACAAACTGTACATCCACATTTCTGAAGAATCACTCACCGGCAGCAATTACTTTTTGGGCCTCGGCTCCAAATTGCGCGCAGGATACGCCAATAAATTCCTGAAAGACCGCATTGCTGCCAACAGCGCTTTGAGTCTGTACTCCAACTACCTGCAAGGCCCGCAAAACGTGGATGTATTGTGGACCAACAACTTGGATATCCAGATTTTTAAAGGACTTTCTTTGAGTTTGCTGGGTGAATTGTTCTACGACAATGACGTAAATGTGCAGATTGACCGCAATAACAACGGCATTTTTGGTGAAAAGTCATTGAACGAGTTTGCGCCGGCTGCCTCTATTACGGGTTCCTTTATGTTGAAATACAGCCGTATTTTTTAGTTAAAACAGCCGCTACCTTTATCTGCCATGCGTATTTTGATGGTTTGCCTGGGGAATATTTGTCGGAGCCCACTCGCGGAAGGTATCCTGCGTCATCATGCCGAACAAAACGGCCTTGACTGGGAAATTGACAGCGCGGGTACAGGGGGCTGGCATGTGGGTGATCCGCCGGATCCACGGTCGATAAAGGTAGCGCGCCAGTTTGGCATTGATATTACTGCGCAACGTGCGCGCCAGTTTAAGGTGGCCGATTTTGATTTGTTTGATCAGATTTTTGTGATGGATACCGGAAACTTGCGGGATATCTTGCGCCTGGTGCCATCCCAGGAATATAGTAAAAAAGTAGCCCTCATGCTGGATCAGGTGTACCCGGAAAAATTGAAAAGTGTGCCCGATCCTTATTATAACGACGATGCCTTTGAGCCGGTATTCCGCATGCTGGACAAAGCCTGTGCCGCGTACATTGCCAAATTTTTGTAGTTTTACGCTGCAAATCAATCACTTATGCGGTATTTTTTGACCCTTGCTTATCTTGGAACTGATTTTTGTGGATGGCAACGTCAGCCGAAAGATGTATCCGTACAGGCAGTCTTGGAAAATGCCTTGAGTATTGTTTTGCGCCAGCCAATTGAAATAACCGGGTGCGGCCGAACGGATACCGGGGTACATGCGCGCTATTATGTTGCCCATTTTGATGCAGAAGCTGCCCTACCTGATCGTTTTTTGATTGCAATAAACAGCCTTTTGCCTTATAGCATTGCGGTGTATGCCGTGCAGGCCATGCATGCGGAGGCACATGCGCGCTACGATGCTTATGAACGCAGTTATATCTACCACCTGGGCATGCGCAAAGACCCATTTTCGAAAGAAACGGCCTGGTTTTACCCCCAATATCAAAAATTGAACCTCGAAAAAATGCAAGCCGTTGCAGCGTTGTTGCCACAGTTTGACGCGTTTTTCCCGTTTTGTAAAACACACAGCGGCGTAGATTCCTATCAATGCAAGCTCACAAAAGCATATTGGGTGGTGGAAAAAGAAACCCATCAACTGACATTCCACATTACTGCCAATCGTTTTTTAAGGGGGATGGTACGCTTGATTGTTGGCACTTGTATCACGGCGGGCATGGGGCAAATCGCCGTAGAGGACGTTAAAAAAGCACTCGAAGACCAAACACCCTTGCTCAAAAGTCTGAGTGTGCCCCCGGAAGGACTTTTTCTGACGGAAGTGCGTTACCCTTATCCGCTGGAGGGTGTTTAATGGCAATCGTACCCCGCCTTGGGGACTGCCGCGTCAAATAAACTCAAATCGAGGTGAAGCCCCCGTTGCAACAACAATATTCCTGCAAAACTGAGCAATAAGGGTTGCCAAATACGCAACCGTCGGCGCATTACTTGCCCAAAAGAACGTCCCAGCACCGTAACAGCCAACAAGAGCGGTAAGGTACCCAGGCCAAATATTGCCATAAACAACGCGCCTTTTGTGCCATCTACACTTGCAATCGCACCTGCCAGGGCGGCGTACACCATCCCGCAAGGCAACAACCCATTGAGCAGTCCCATCGAAAATACCGCGCTGTTGCCATGTTGTTGCAGCATTTTGCCCATTTTTTGTTGTACTAAACGGGTAAAATGCCCAAAACCAGGCAAGGCTGTAATGAGGCGTTCAAATCGCCAGGCCATCAAAGCCATCAGAATCATCATTGTACCCGCCAGCAGCGAAAGCGCCTGCTGCAATCCGGCAAGGGCAATGCCTTTTCCCAACAGCCCAAAAAACAAACCCAGCAATGCATACATCAAA
>CAIVGO010000187.1 GCA_903905445.1 uncultured Bacteroidota bacterium | reverse complement strand
GCTTTCCCTAGTTTTCCAAATCCATGAAGATCCTGATTATCAATGGCCCCAACCTGAATTTGTTGGGCAAACGCGAACCTGAAATTTATGGGAACCGCCCTTTTGAAGACTATCTGCACGATTTGCAGCTGGCTTTTCCGAACGACCAAATCACGTATTTTCAAAGCAACCATGAAGGGGCTTTGATCGATCGAATACAGGAAGCGGGTTATGAAGCAGACGGAATTGTGCTCAATGCCGGCGCTTATACCCACAGCTCCATAGCCATCGCAGATGCCATTGGGGCCATTCCTGCGCCGGTACTCGAAGTGCATATCAGCAATATTCACCAGCGGGAAAGTTTCCGACAGCATTCGTTTTTGGCGGCAAAATGCGTGGGGAGCATCGTTGGCTTGGGCCTGGATGGGTACCGACTGGCCCTTTTATACTTTCAACAAATACTAGATCGGCGCTAGCTGGTATATTTAAACCTGCATCCATTACCTTTGCGGCGTTTTTAACCACCTTGCGCAGCAGCATCCGGAATTTTATGTCAGATATTTTCGAAACCGTACGCCTTACCCTCCAAGCCATCGAATCGGCAACGCCCGATACCTCCGATGCGCTGGAGCAATTCCGTATTCAATATTTGGGCACCAAAGGCGAAATCAAGGCCTTAATGGAGGAAATGCGCACGATTCCGAATGAGCGCAAAAAAGAATTTGGTCAATTGATCAACGCACTCAAGCAAGGTGCCGAAGAAAAATACCAACACCTCAAAGCAATCCAGGACGCCCTGGCAGAAAATGCTGCTGCGGCACAGTTCGACCTGACCGCCCCGGGAGAGCCCTTGGCACTGGGTTCGCGGCATCCCGTGGCCGTTACGCTCAACCGCATTGTGGACATCTTTACCCGCATCGGCTTTTCAGTGGCCGATGGTCCTGAAATTGAAGACGATTGGCACAATTTCACGTCCATGAACACCCCGGAAGACCATCCGGCCCGCGATATGCAGGACACCTTTTATGTGGTGGATGCACCTGGTATGCTCCTGCGCACCCACACATCGCCCGTGCAGGCCCGCGTGATGGAAAACCGCAAACCGCCCATTCGAATTATTGCGCCAGGCCGGGTGTACCGAAACGAAACCATTTCTACCCGCTCCCATTGCCAGTTTCACCAGGTAGAAGGTTTGTATATTGATGAGGGCGTTTCTTTTGCCGATTTGAAACAAACCTTGTTGTATTTCGCACAGGAAATGTTTGGCGCGCCGAAAATCCGCCTGCGCCCGTCTTTTTTCCCATTCACCGAACCTTCGGCAGAAATGGACATCTGGCTGGGCACCGATACAGAAAAAAATTACCGACTGACCAAAGGTACCGGCTGGCTCGAAATTCTGGGTTGCGGCATGGTCGACCCACAAGTGCTGGAAAATTGCGGCATTGATGCTACCAAATACAGCGGGTTCGCTTTTGGCATGGGCATCGAGCGCCAAACGCTGCGTTTGTACGAAATTGGAGACATTCGCCTGGTTTTTGAAAATGATGTGCGCTTTTTACGCCAGTTTTCTGCTGCACTCTAAAAAATTACGAAAAAGGTAAATAACTTCACCGGGAGAAGTTTGTGTTTAGCCGTTTTTCCAAACAGATTGATCGAAAGTTCGGTAGTATCTGGTGGGAAGACACCCAAATTTCGCTTGTCAAACACTCCAAGTAGTTGGGGCAACCGAATTTAACCAAATACACATACCATGTTTCTGATCTTTTTGGGCATTTTTTTGCTCGTAGGAACGCTTTTCGTCCCTAAAACCAATTCCAGTTTTTCTTCTTTTACCCGCATTGGCCGCATCCTTGCTATTTTTATGATGGTGCTGGGCTTGAGCACTTCCTGTTTTGTTCAAATAGAACCCGGCCAGGTGGGGGTACAAACGCTGTTCGGTAAAGTGCAGGCCGGGCTGCTTACGGAAGGTTTGAATTTTATCAATCCACTCGTGGATGTTGTAAAATTTGATGTACGCACCCAGAATTACACCATGTCGGCCGTACACGATGAAGGCGACCAGGCGGGCGATGATGCCATCCGGGTACTCACTGCCGATGGGTTGGAAGTGGTGATCGACCTGTCTGTGTTGTACCACATCATTCCGGAGAAGGCGCCCGATATTTTGCGCAGCATTGGTCTTGAAATCAAAGACGTTATTGTGCGCCCAGTATCGCGTACCAAAATTCGGGACAATGCCGTGTTTTATGACGCGGTGGCGCTTTACTCCTCTAAACGGGAAGAGTTTCAGCAGAAAATTTTTCAAACCATCGAAAAAGAATTCGCTGAACGCGGTTTGGTGCTGGAAAACTTGTTGATTCGCAACATTCAATTGCCGGAATCAGTAAAAACCACCATTGAGAGTAAAATCAATGCCGAACAAGAATCGCAAAAAATGAAATTCGTCCTGGAAAAAGAACGCCAGGAAGCCGATCGTAAACGCGTAGAAGCGCAGGGTATTTCGGATTATCAGCGCATTCTTACTTCGACGCTTACCGACAAACTGTTGCAATACGAACAAATCAAGGCGCAAAAAGAAATTGCTACTTCGCCCAATGCCAAGGTGATCATCATGAATGGCAAGAATAGCAATCCCTTGTTGATCGGTCAATAAACATTCAAGTATTCCAGATTGTGCAGCGCATGTCTTTTCTTTGTGCAAACATTGTATAAAGAAAAGACATGCGCTTTTTTCAGAACCTCCGCCTTTCCTTGCTGCTGGGCACCTTTTGCCTTCCTATATCAGCATTTACCCAAACCGATACGCTGCACTTGATTTTTGCCGGCGACATCATGGGCCATTCCCCGCAAATTATCAGCGCCGAAAAAGTAAAAAATAAGGAATACGACTACACGCCTTGTTTTCAATATGTAAAACCTTTTTTGGAACGCGCCGATTTGGCCATCGGAAATCTGGAACTTACGCTCCCGGGCAAACCACCCTACACCGGCTACCCCATGTTCCGCAGCCCGGATGCCCTGGCAACTGCCCTCAAATCGGCCGGATTCGACATTTTAGTGACCGCCAACAACCATTCAAATGATAGTCGCGCACTGGGTGTACGCAATACCGCTCAAACCCTCCGCGATTTAGGCTTTTTACAAACGGGTACGTTCAAAGATCAACGCGACCGCGATGCTTTTTATCCCTTAATGGTGTACAAAAAGGGCTTCAAACTGGCGATGCTGAATTATACCTTCAGTACCAATGGCATCCCTACCGAAGCGCCAACCATTGTTAACCTGATTGATACAGCGCAAATAAAGGCCGATTTAAAAGAGGCACGGGCGCGTAAACCCCATTTTATCATTGTGTTCATGCACTGGGGCGTGGAGTATCAATTGCAGGAAAACGCCGAACAGCGCAACCTTGCCCGCTTGTTGATTCAAAACGGTGCCGATCTGGTCATTGGGGCACACCCGCATGTGGTGCAACCCATCAAGCAGGAGCGTGTAAAAATGCCCGATGGGTCGCAAAAGGAAGTGATTGTGGCGTATTCGCTGGGCAATTTTATCTCCAACCAAAAACAACCCAATACAGAAGGCGGCATTCTTTTCCAGGTAGATTTGGTGAAAAACAAAGGCGCTTCGGAAACCTGGGTGGGTAAAAACGGCTACGTTCCGGTTTTTCGGTACATTCACAAAGCAGCAAGTGGCAAATCGACCTACTTGGCCGTACCTGCTGCCAAAGCTGAGCGCAACCCCGATTGGGTAGAAGATATGTCCCCCGTTGCCCGCGCGGCCATGTTGAAGTTTGCGGCTGGCCTGCGGAAAAGACTTACCTACAACGAACTTAAATATTAATGGCTTTCGGCCCACCTTATGACGAAACGTATTCTTCAAACCGCTGTTTTGATCGCTGTTTTTGCCGCCGGCGTCTGGCTGAGTTACCAGTATTTTGCACCTAAAAACCACGCGGTCGAATCCTCAAGTGTGCTCCTGGAAAAAATTCAGGCCGTTGCGAAACTGGTTACGGTGGAAGGCCAGTTTTCTGAAATTTATAATTACAGCGAGTACCAGGGGTATTTTACTTTTTTTTGGGATAAAAAAATCCTGGTGCGGGTGCGCGCAACGGTTTCTGCCGGTTACGACCTGAATAACCTGCACCTGGAAGCCGATCCTGCCAATAAAATCATTCGCATGAATGCCCTGGGGGCGCCCCAAATCCTGGCGATAGACCATACCCTCGATTATTACGATATATCGCAAGGCTTGTTTAGCACATTCACGCCGGAAGACTATACCCGCATCAACCAGCGGGCTAAAGACCTGATTCGAGACCAGGCCACAAAAAGCAATTTGCTGCCCGCTGCCCAGGAACAAGCGGCCAAAATCATCGACTTAATTCGGTTTATGGTAGAAAATGCGGGTTGGAAACTCGAAATTAAGAACGGTATAAACGGCTAGTGCACCGAAAAAAACTGGAACGTTTGTTCGTTATCGAAGGTTTTAGGACGGGCATAACCATCTGTACCTGACTCATACCGCAGCCGGAAGGAGGAATCACTGCTCCATTCTACAATACCAAATACCATTTTGCCCACATAGGGCCCCGATTCGAAGCGGTGCATGTCGATTTCAACCGGCGATTTTTTACAATCGGTTTGATACAGGAAATGGGCTGTATCGTAGCTACTTCCAAATTTGACCAGCCACATGGCCTTTCCATCTGCTTGAAATACAAAATCCTGACCCTCATGGTTGGTCCAGCGTCCTGCTAATTCCGGACAACGCGGCGTAGAGACGCAAGCGAGTGCACCTACAGCACACAGGACTGCAAGTGCATAAAGTGCATAAAGTTGGTTCATTTTTCCTGCTGTGATCAAGTTTGCCGGGCAAGCGATTCAAAAAACTGCCCATTCTACCCTTACAGCGTGTAGTATAGAAGACAAACTAATTTTGCAAAGGTTGTTGATGTTTGGGCAAAGTTTCAGCTTTTGAGGAAAATCTTGCCATTCCACCAGCCTTTTTCGATCGTCGCTTCGTTTTTTTCATAAAACCGAAGGGCGGGC
>CAIVGO010000186.1 GCA_903905445.1 uncultured Bacteroidota bacterium | reverse complement strand
CATTGTGCGTTTTCGTGGAAATATTCAGGATCAAGCAGTTTTAGCCATCGATCATATCCGGCTCGTCGACCGGACCATATGCAGTGGAACCCCTGTTTTGGCACAAACCTTAGCCTCGGATACCGCATTTTGTGTACCGACTACCGTGCGTTTTACGCTGGATGAAGCATACACGGATGATCAAATTGCCTTCCAATGGCAGATTTCCTACGATTCTTTGAGTTGGGCAGACCTGAACGACGGCAAACAAGCAATTTATACCGCCTTGATTGCAAAAAAAGCCTGGTATCGTTGTCAGGTAAGTTGTTTGGCAAGTGGCAATGCTCTGCAAAGTACGCCTGTGTTTGTCCATTACTTTGGGCCCTTGTATTACGCAGGGCCTTATCCGTATATCATGGATTTTGAAGCGCCCTGGATCAATCAATGTGGTGAACGAGATGTGCCGAGTGAAAACTGGAATAATTTTGAGGACAATGCCCGAAATTCGGTGCGGCGCGACGATGATGGCGCCTTGGTGGGCTGGAACTTGCCGCCCTATGTTCCGCAGGGTTTTCAGGGGGCTCATTATGCTGCTTTTAAAAACAATGAAATCGATTTGACAGAGCGGGGTGGCTTGTATTTATACCTGGATTGTAGCCAGGGCGATTCTACCTGGAACCTGAGTTTTGATTATTATTTGTTTGATTTTGGCATACAGGTGTATATTTCAAAAGATGGGGGCAAAACGTATGAATACCTGATTTTTGATTTGCTCCCCAATGGCACCCCCTGGTTCAAAGCTTCGGTGGATTTTATATCCTCCTCAGCCAAAACGATCATCTACTTTGAGTTCAGGAAGAATGCTTCCTTTTTTGACATCGCGATAGATAATGTTCAGGTTCAGCGATCGAATAATTTCAATACGATTGAAGGGCTGGTGTACCAGGATACCAACGGCAATTGTGTACAAGATCCCGGAGAGCCGCCTTTTTCTGAAAAAATAATCAAATTTAGTCCGGGGGAGCGGTATGCCAGTACAGACACCACGGGTAAATACCAGATTTTAATTCCGTTTGGAACCTATACGGTTGAAACCATTTTACCGCCGCACCATGATTTGCCCTGTGGCAGTGCGGTCGTAAACGGGGTCGTTGTAAATCAGTCCGGCAGGGATACCGTTTCCTTTGGCCTCCATCCAATCCCGGGTATTCGAGATCTGGAAGTGGTATTGACGCCATCTACGCCCGTGCGCCTTGGATTTCCGGCTATTTTTACGGGCACGGTGCGCAATATCGGGACCGATACAGTGCATCAAGGTAGTTTATCGCTTGAATTTCCGGACTACGCGCTGTTGTTTACGGGTTGCGATTCCCTCGGCACTTTAAATGGAACCAATTTTCAAGTCGCATTGGGTAATCTGGCCCCGGGTGCGACCATTTCTTTGCGTTTTTATTTTGTGGTGGGCTCGGATATCGCCTTGTTTATGCAAGAAATTGGGCTGACAGCCACTGTAACCTTACAAGATTTGGATGCGAATCTCGACAACAACCAGCAAACCACTTACGCCACCATCACAGCGAGTTATGATCCCAACGACAAATTG
>CAIVGO010000185.1 GCA_903905445.1 uncultured Bacteroidota bacterium | reverse complement strand
TCGCAGATTGAATATTCCCGTCTGAATCCTGGTAAAAGAACAGCATGCGCTCGAAAAAATCGGTTTGAAACTGTGCGCCCAAGCTTTCCAAAAAATGCACCGATTTGTCGATCGAACAACCACTGGCACCGGCCTGGGTTTCATCTACGATCAAAATCGCGATTTGATGGTTAAAAACTTCGGCATGTGCTTTCAACGCTTGGTTATGTGCTGTCCATTGTTGGGCAAAGGCTTGCAATTGACTTTGGGCAAGCGTCGCCTCGGCTTCTGTCAGCGCGCGCGCACTTACGTATACCCATACGCGCGAGGCGGGTGAAAAACCCGTTAATTGGGCAGAAACTGGCAGATTTTGTGTAATTGTCATGCGTTGGGCTTATTTCAGGTTACTTAAAATCATTTCTGATAAATCGTACACCGGAATGAGTTCATTTTTTTCTTTGGCTTTCAAGCCGTCTTGTAACATCGTGATGCAGAAGGGGCAGTTGGCAACAATCACCCCGGGCTCCACACTCAGGGCTTCTTCCACACGCTCCAGGTTTATACGTTTGTCTCCCGGTTCGTCTTCTTTCCACATTTGAGCACCACCGGCACCACAGCAGAGGCCATTTTTGCGGGAGCGTTTCATTTCCACCAAATCCACATCGAGGGCTTCCAAAAGTGCGCGCGGGGCTTCATATACATCGTTCGCGCGGCCCAGGTAGCAGGAGTCATGGTATGTAATGCGTTGACCCTTAAATGTGCCAGATTCCTTCATCTTGAGTTTTCCTTCCTCGATCAGGCTATTGATCAATTGGGTGTGGTGTACCAGTTCGTAATGCCCTCCCAGCGCAGGATACTCGTTTTTCAGGGTATTAAAACAGTGTGGACAAGCCGTTACGATTTTTTTAACCCCATATAAATTAAGGGTTTCGATATTCATCGCAGCCGTCATTTGAAACAGGAATTCATTGCCGGCTCGACGCGCCGGATCGCCGGTGCAACGTTCTTCATTGCCCAGAATGGCAAATTCCACCCCGGCATATTCGAGAATTTCACATAAGGCACGGGTAATTTTTTGAGCACGGGCATCAAAACTGCCAGCGCATCCCACCCAAAAAACAATTTCGGGGCTTTTGCCTTCTGCCTGGTATTCAGCAATCGTTTTAACGTTCATGGTATTGTTTTTACAGTAACAATTCTATTGCACGCCGGGCGCATTGAGTTGAAACAACTGAAGTTGGTCGTTATTGTTTGCCACAAGGGCATATTGTTTTCCGCCACTACCTTTTAAAATAGCCACATGCCGCGCTTCTTTATTTGCCCAAAAGCCTGAATTTCGGGCCATCCACGGGGTAAAATTACCTTTACCATCGTTTGAAAGGTAAGCACCATTTCCTGCATCAATTGGGCCTGTTTCTACTTGTTGACCGTAGTCATTGCCAACCAGTAATAAATCAGGTGTTGCCTGCCCCGCTTTATTTATCAATTGAATGCCAAAAACGGGTGCCATTTGCGCCACATTTGAAAATGGTTGAAATTTGAACTTGCCGCTTTCATTGATGAAAATGCCAGAGGCCAATTGGGTCACTTTGAATGTCAAGGCATTACTAATATCTTTTTCCTGAAATAAGTCATTTATACTAGCATTGGCATAGCTGCTATAATGAACGTATTTTTTCTTCAACATCGGCAATTGCTTCAGCATCAGGTCATGCATGGCAATAGGCACATCTTTTCCATTTTGCGTTTGCGTCATAATCGGATCCATACTGCCATTGTTGTCAAAGTCTTTGGCAAAAAGATGCAATGGAGCCGTTTCTGACGCCGTGTACCGCGAATTGAGCCCTAAATTGCCCGCAACTAAGTCCTGATCGCCATCGCCATCCACATCGGCAGCTACGATAGTATGCCAAAATCCATCTGTATTTTGTAGGCCGAACCGTTCGGTCGCCAATTCTAGTTTGCCATTATTAAGCACCAAAACCTGAATGGGCATCCACTCACCTGTTACGATAAGTTCGGGCTTTTGATCGCCATCCAAGTCGGCCCAGGTCATACCCCGTACCATACCAATTTTGCGCAATTGAGGTGCAATTTGGTCAGTAACATCTGTGAAAACCCCACGATCATTGCGCAAAACATAGCTACTCGGGGTGGTAGGGTAAGCCAATGGGGTGCAATAGCCGCCTAAAATCAAGTCTAGGTCATTATCGCCATCGATATCTTGCGCGCTGATGCTGCTGGTACTGCCAGACATCACCGGAAAGGCATTCGTGGTAGCGGAATTAAAATTCCCTTTTCCGTCATTGCGGTACAAACGCGGTTGGTATTTTGGATCATTGGGATTAAACGTGTTGCCGCCACTTGCAACACACAAATCCAAATCTTTATCGCCATCGGCATCGAAAAATAAAGCGCCCGCGTCTTCATAACCCTGGTCTGCAGTAAAATTGGCATTGGGGCTGGATTGAAAAGTACCGCCTGCTTTTTGAATAAAAATTGCGCCAACTGAACCCGGAGCGTGTCCGATGTAAAAATCATCCAAACCATCCCCATTTACATCGCCCGCGGCAAGTGCCGGTCCAGGTGTTGAAAGCCGCCAAGGCAACAATCGTTCGCGGTTAAAGTCTTGCACATCATCTTCCCGATGGGTAAACGCCGGCGCTGGTACGGTTTTGAATGGAGGCGCCAAGCTTGGTAGCGGGCTCAATTTGCCGTCTTTGGCATCGGTATAATTTACGGTATATCGTTTATTGGTCGCTATATTTTCCAAAACGGCTAGTTTATTGCCCGGAAACTCAATTTCAATGCGTGTAATTTGCTGGGCTTGTCCCAACCCAAAGTGAAAAATAGGTTCAACCGACGAAAGAAAACCACGGGTTGGGCTAAGTTCTTGTTCGTACACTTGATCACCTTGAATGATGCGTGCTTTAGCGCCCGTTGCAAAAGGGTTTAAAGGGCCGCCAATGGGTTTAATTTGTATCCAAGTGCCACCTTTGCCACTTTCAACAGACTTGTTTTTATACACCAGAGCAGGAGATTCAAGGTTGTTAACTACCAGATCCATATCACCATCGTTATCCAGGTCGGCATAAACCGCGCCATTGGAATAAGTTCGTTCCACAAAACCCCAATCGGTGCTCACATTTTTAAAAGAAAGGTCGCCTTTGTTTTTAAAACAGTAGTTTTGAAGCGGGTTAGAAGGGATTAGTTTTAAGTAGTCTTCTACTTTTGGGAACCGTTTTTCGGTGACGCCACCTGTTCTTTGTATAGAATCTGCGGTGAAATTTAGGTATTCAAGACTGCTTACATCCCGGCGATAGCCATTGGTAACGTATAAATCTCGGTTGCCATCGTTGTCAAAGTCTTGCACCAAGGGCGCCCAACTCCAGTCTGTCTGAAACACGCCTGCCAAACAGCCAATATCGCTGTAGCTGCCTTTTCCATTATTGATCTGGAGTACATTACGCATTTGTTGTTTTCCATATCCATATTTGACGAGGGTGGTATAACGATCCTGCAGCATGGTGCTCATGAGTACTTTTTGGCGACCATAATCCTCTGCAAGCATGTCCATGGCGATTATGTCCTGCAATCCGTCATTGTTGATATCGGCAACATCTACCCCCATGGTATGGTTGCTGGAATGGCGGAAATAGGAACTATATTGATCGGTAAAATTGCCAGGTTGTGCCGGATTGTTGATGTACACCAAATCTGGTTCAATGTAATCATTGCCTACAATAATATCCATAAAGCCATCCCCATTCAAATCCGTTGCTGTGACGCTTAGGCCAAAGGCGCGGTCTTGGATTCCGGCTTGTTTGCTGATATCGGAAAAGGTTCCGTCACCGTTGTTTCGGAATAAATGATCTGATTCAATGGGATCTTTCGGCAATACTTCGCGTTCGATTACACCATTTCCCCTGTCAATCAGTCGCGTAGAATTTACCGATTTAAAATCAACCGGATAATTGACCACATAACAATCCAGGTCGCCATCATTGTCAGCATCAAAAAAGCAAGCATGGTTCGATGCCGCCTTGTCGGCAAGTCCTGTTGACAATGCTTTTTCAGAAAAAGTGCCATTTTTATTATTGACAAACAGCAAGTTTCTTCGAGCATCATTATTGAGTAGTCCGGTGCGGCAAACATAAATATCTTCCCATCCATCGGCATTGATATCAACGATGGTCACCCCTGTTTTTTCTCCATCTTTTGCTTCTACGCCTGCTTTTGCACTGACATCGGTAAAGGTAAAGTTGCCATTGTTTTGATAAAGTTTGCAAGTGCCTTGCGTGCTAACAAAATACAAATCCTGGAAACCGTCGTTGTTGAAATCAAGCACGCCTACACCGCCTCCATTATATAGGTATGAGTTGGAAAGAATCCAGTTTTGATGATCTTCTTTGATGTTATTTTCAAAGTCAATTCCGGTTTGGGTGGCTTGTTCAAACAAGGCATCTGCCGGTGGGTTTGCGACCTTTGAACCAGGTGCAAAACCGGAAGGTTGACTGCATTGTACAGCAACGAAAAGAAAGAGTGCTAACAGGCTGTATTTCATGACAAAAGCAGTATTCGTTTGTTTTACTTAGTGTTTCCAGGAATCGCGCTCGGCAGACATTGCCCACGCGGCCCCATTATTTTCAATGGCATTAAACATAGGGAGCCATTCGTTCGGTCCAGCCGATTGTGTCAGAATTTCATGGCGACGCAATTGCAGGATGATATCGAGCGGGTTGATCAGTACGGGACAAGCTTCTACGCAGGCATTGCAGGTTGTGCAGGCGTGCAATTCTTCGGGTGTGATGTAATCGAACAGGCTTTTGCCGTCGTTGTAACTTTCGAGAGTTTGTGAGCCGCTGTCTAGGTTCTTTCCGATTTCATCTGCACGGTCGCGCACATCCATCATGATTTTGCGGGGGGAAAGTTTTTTGCCGGTCAGGTTGGCGGGGCAGGCGGCGGTACAGCGGCCACATTCCGTGCAGGAATAAGCCTGTAAAACTTGTTGCCAGGGGAGTGAAAAAACGTCATTTGCTCCGAATTCAGGTAAATCACCGGAGGCATTTGCATCAGGCGTATCAAGGCCCATCATAATGCGCACTTCTTTTTGTACTTCGGGCATATTGGCCATTTCTCCCTTTTCGGTGAGGCGGGCATACCAGGTACTTGGAAATGCTAAAATGATGTGTAAATGTTTGGAATAGGGCAAATAAACTAGGAATCCGAACACGGTCAGGATATGCAACCACCATCCGAACCGTTCGATGCCAATTACCACCGGCGTGTCTAAGGCCCCAAACAAGCTTGGGCCAAGCCAGGAACTTACTGCAAAAGCGCCCGTTGGGTGGTAATGTTCCAGGCCGCGTAGTTGAAGTGCTTTGTCGCCACCATTCATGCAAAAAATGCCGATGATTAGTACGATTTCAGCCAATAGGATGTAGTTTGCATCGCGAAATGGAAAGCCTTTGAGTTCGGGTTTTTGGAAGCGGGCTACTTTCCATACATTTCGGCGCGATAAAAAAATCAGGGTGGCCACAAAAGCGAGCACCGACAAGATTTCGATGGTGCTAATTACAAAGGTATAAAATCCGCCCAAAAAAGGCGCAAAGAACCGATGTGTGCCAAAGATACCGTCCACAAAGATTTCAATCAGTTCAACCTGGGTGATTACGAACGCAACGTATAGAAAGAGGTGTAAAAAGGCAGGGAGCCAGTTTTTGAACATCTTTTGCTGTCCAAGGGCTACTAAAAAAGTATTTTTCCAGCGCAAGGAAGGGTTGCCAGTTGCCTTTTCTGGCTTACCTAACATAATATTGCGTCTAATTCGGTAGAATCCTTTAAAAGCAAACCAGGCAGCAGTTGCAGAAATCAGGATAAAAAGGATAGATTGTAGCATAAAACTGGCAATGATTCGTGGGCCATGCCCGTCTGAATAAAAAAAAAGATTTATTGGGCGAAAAGTACAGCGATAAGCACGGACTTTTGCAGAAAAATAACGATCAAGTTTTACGGCATCTTAAAAAATAATTGCTTTCACCATGCGCATCCTCGACGATCGGCAAATCCGGCAAAAAATCAAACGCATCGCTATTGAAATAATTGAACGGCATTACGATGAGCCGGAATTGATTTTAGCGGGTTTGAACAAAAATGGCCAGGGTTTTGCCCGGCTTTTAGAAAACGAACTGACACCTATTGCCCCGGCCTCCATGAAAATAACCATGACAGGCATTCACCTGAACCCAAGTAATCCGGTGGCATACGATCCTTACATCGATTTGCCCTTTGAAACGCTGGAAAACAAGCCCATTTTAATCATAGACGATGTTGCCAACACGGGGCGTACTATTTTTTACGCAGTACAACCCTTGCTCAAGGTAGTGCCCAAGTGCGTGGAAGTGGTGGTTTTGGTTGACCGCAAGCACAAACTATTCCCTGTTAATGCCGATTATGTTGGATTGGCATTAGCGACTACCTTGTTAGACAACATAGAAGTGCGCATTTTGGATGTACCCGAAATGGCCGTTTACCTGGTTTAGGGCGTCGTTAGCTCTTTTTCTCGCGCACGTACACTTCCTGATCTTTATATTTGGAAGGGCATTTTAGGAGCATATCAGACGCCTGGAAGACATCTCCTTCCATTTGGCCGGTCAGTACAATTTGTTCTGAGCGTTCAAAATCTTGTGGTTTGGCTGCTTTTAATACCACTTGACGGACTTCACCTGCATCATCTTTCAGGTAAAAAGCCAGTAAATTGGCATTTTTTTCAGGATTGTATTCGACAGGCCGGTCTTTAACCAGTTGGCCAACCAGTTTTACTGGTGCATTGTTTTTGGCCGCTTGGGTAAAATTGGCATAAGTTGTGACATCCTTACTGGCAGTAATCAGAATTCCAATAGCAACCGCAACAATCAGGATGGCAATAAGGTGAGACTTTTTCATGTTATTGTTTTTTATAATCTTGCACAAATTTACGGATAAAACAGTTTTTTTCGTTACTTTTGCAAGAATACGCATCTTAAGTTTCAAAATAATCACTTGTCAGCGCTTCTTAACGATGATGGTACATCGCAAAGTATATTTTATTTGTCTGTTTTGGGCAAGTGTCTTAGGGTTACAGGCCCAAAGTCGCGCTTTACAGGACACCCTCAACAATCGGGTGATGTTGTTGGGTGCCTTATTGCAATCTGGCAATAGCGAGCAAGCCCAGATAGAGGCCGAGTGGTATCGGGATTTTTTAAGCCGACACCGGTTGCCGATTCAACCTGAGGCACTTACGCTCATTTCGAGTATTTACAAAGCAAATAAGGATGAACGTAGCGCAACCTTGATGTTATCGGAAGCAGAGTTAAGTGCGCGCCGTGATCCGAATCCGGTGACAAAAGCGGCATTATTAAGTGTTTTAGTCAAAGAATGTGCGCGTTGGGACCTGCCAGAATTGGCACTTACCACCCAGCAAATGTTGAGTGTAGCCCAAGATTCTATTCGTACACGGGCTCAACGGAAAGAAAAAGTCCAGGTAAAACTGCAGTTAGATTCTCTGGTGGAACTTCGGAAAAAGGAGTTGGCCATCCAGGAGCAATATTTTCAAGTAGATCGCAATAAAGCATACGTTCTTGGCGGGGTGTTAGGGATTGTATTTTTTGCATTAGTACTCGTTAACTTGCGCAATGTTCGTCTTTGGCGCAAGCGGTTGCAAAAGAAAGAAATGGAAATGGCTTTGTTACAGGCGCAACCCGATGTGCTTCCGGTAAATTTGTCTACACAAACTGCCACCATAGAGGAAGTGCCTGAATTAGTAGCAGATGTTACGCCAATTTTATCACCCGCAAGTCCGGCAAATGCCTGGTTTGGTGGCGAGCATCCTGAACAAATCGCTTTGATTATAGAACCCAATCGGCAGATTGTGTTGTATTTGAAGTCGTTACTGGCCGATCGGTTTCAAATTGAAACTGCGCGAACGCCTTATGAGGGTTTACAAATGGCCAATTCAATCTTGCCAGACTTAATTGTATGTGATGCAATTTTAAATGGAAAAACAGGCATAGATGTAGCGCGCCAATTGAAGTTATCAGAAAAAACCAGCCATATTCCGATTGTTTTATTGAGTGATCATCACGGAAATGAAGGTAAATTGGATGCTTTGCGCGCAGGTGCGGACGTTTGGTTTACACGTCCGATTCTGGATGATCATTTTGACGCTTCAATTCAGCGTTTGATAGACGATCGGAAGATCAAACACACCCTGTTTCAACGTTTTTTACACCTTTATTTTTCAGAAAACAGGATATCCATAGAGGATCCTTTTCTTGCGCAAACCGTTCAATGGATCGAGCAAAATTTATCGGATCCCAATTTTACTGCGGAGGAGATTGCCCGAAAAATGCAGTTGACCAAGCAGCATTATTTTAAAAAGCTACTGGTTTTAACGGGCAAAGAACCGGTACAGTTAATTCGGGAAATGCGTTTAGAAAAGGCAAAATCCTTGCTAGAAAAACGTGCGGGCACACCGCAAGCCATATCCGAATTGGTTGGATTTAGCAGCCCGGGCACGTTTTCCTTAGCCTTCAAGGAGTATTTTGGAGAAAATACTTTATTGTTGAATGTTGAATACAGGCGTTAAGGCCTCTACCGCAGTTTTGCCAATACGGATTTCATTCGGCTTATGGCTTCGCGCAATTGCTCTTCTGAAGCAGCGTAGCTCAACCGGAAACTGTTAGGGTCGCCAAAAGCAGCGCCGGATACAAGTCCGACATAGGCATTTGACATGATATAGTCACAGAAATCGTCGGCATTTTGAATGGTGGTAATACCATCCGTTTTACCAAAAAAAGCACTTACATCCGGGAAAACATAAAATGCTCCATCGGGGTGGTTGGTTTTGATGCCTGGAATTTCCTGTAACAAAGAAAGGACAATATCACGGCGTTCGCGAAAGGCTTCGCGCATAGTATAAGTAGGTTCCATATCACTCATCAGCGCAACGGCTCCAGCCTTTTGGCCAAAGGAAGAAGCCCCACTGGTAACCTGGCCTTGTATTTTAGAGCAAGCATCGGCAATAAACTTTGGTGCACCCATGTACCCCAAGCGCCAGCCGGTCATTGCAAAGCCTTTTGCATACCCATTGATGGTAATGGTACGGTCTTTTACCGATTCAATACTGCCAATACTCACGTGTTCGTGTGTGAAATTGATGTATTCATAAATTTCGTCACTGATAACGTACACGTGGGGGTGTTGGGCAAGTACTGCTGCATATGCCTCCAATTCTTGACGTGTGAATACGGTTCCAGTTGGATTACAAGGCGAGGAGAAAATCAGGAATTTGGTGCGTGGTGTAATGGCTGCTTCCAGTTGTTCGGGGCTGGGCTTAAAATCTTGATCGACGCCTGCGAACACTTCTACAGGGATGCCGCCAGCCATTTTTACAATTTCAAGATAAGAAACCCAATAGGGGGCAAACAAAATAGCTTCATCGCCCGGATTGAGCAATGCCTGGCAAAGGTTGTAAACGGTTTGTTTGGCGCCATTGCTGACGACAATTTGATCGGGGAGGTATTCTAGTTGGTTATCCCGTTTAAATTTTTCGCTGATGGCTTTAATCAGTTCGGGCAAGCCAGGAACGGGTGTGTATTTAGTGTATCCATCTTGAAGGGCTTGGTAGGCGGCTTCCTTAATATGATCGGGTGTATCGAAATCGGGTTCGCCCAGGCTAAGGCTAATGACATCGTGTCCCAATGCGCGAAGTTCGCGCGCCATACGTGCCATTTTAAGGGTTTCGGACTCTGAAAGGCTTTGAACGCGTTCAGAGAGGATACTGGTAATCGTTGCAGACATGGAATATGATTTTGATATTAAAGAAAGCATCGCAAAGGTAGCGAGAAAATCTGTTTGCCTCATATCGCATTTGGTCGAACTTGTTACCGAGGAAGGGGCATATATATTGTTTGTCTGTCGGATAAACCCGAAAAGTCATTGAATGATTGCGTTGAAGACCCTACATTTGAGCTGATATTGGATCTTAAACAATCAATCAAAATCACAACTATGGCACGACTAACCACTTTTTCACGCTTACTAATAACGATTGCGATCGTTGTGGGCGTTTTTTTTGCAGTAAGAACTTTTTTTCCAAACTTAGGAAAATCCGGTGCAAGTTCTGAAACGACAACCACAACAACCGAGCAACCAACAGGTTCCGAAACTGCATCAAATAATAGCGGTGGCAGTGGAGCAACGACTTGGGGTAAATCTAGCAGTTTTACTCCTGCGGCATTTAATTACACCGCTACACCGCCTTCTAACGGCAAGTTAAAGGGCGTTGTTGAATTGGGCGCAACTGGCTTTAACTCTTTCATTATCAGAGTAGATGCGCAAAAAAACTGGAAATTGGAGAAAGCAGAATATGGTGCTTCTTTGGTGTACGAAAAATTGGCGACTGATGATGATGTTAAAAGTGGGCTAAAGCGCTATATCGCTGATATGTTGGGTTACGGTGTTGGTCCAAAGGAAATTCACTTTGTGATTAGTTCAGGTGCTAAAAAAGTTGAAATTACTCAAAAAATCAGCGATCAGTTGAAGGGTATGGGATACTTCGTGAATGAGGTAACACCGCAGCAAGAGGCCCAGTTGGCTTTGCGGGCTGCGCTTCCGAATGCTTATCGGAGCAAGGCGTTTGTGGTGGATATTGGCTCAGGTAATACTAAAATTTCCTGGGTGCCAGGTGGGGCATTGGAAGCACCGGGTGCAAAATATTTTCAAAACAACTTGAGCGATAATGCGGTGTATCAGGAAGTAAGCGGCAAAGCAAAGCAAGTTCCTTCCAATTTGCGGGAAACTTGTTTTATTATTGGCGGTATTCCTTATGAGTTGGCCAAGCAGGTACGGAATGGGAAAGAACGTTATACCGTATTGAAGGCACCTGCGGATTATAAAGCGGATGGAGAGAAGCAAAAGGCGGGCTTGAACATTTATGCTGCAGTAGCCGATGCCACAGGTTGTAAGCAATTTGTGTTCGATTGGGACGCTAACTTTACCATTGGTTTTTTATTGAACTTATAGACGCTTTTTTGCGTTAATATACCTAAACGAGGTTTGTGTGCGTTCTGAAAGTTTGAAAAAACAACAGAAGTGCTTGCAAGCCTCGTTTTTTTATTATATTTGGCTTTCAGTTTGTTTTTGAGGTAAACAAATTACGCTAGGGCAGCGTTAAGATAGAATTGAACGTTCATTTGATTGTTAACCAATTAAAAATTTGCACGATGGATAAACAAAAAGTGATTCAAAATTTGGGCGAATTAGTTTTATTGGGTGGACTTTCTGTGATGGCAATTGCCGAGGGCAGTTCCCAATGGCTCTATTTTATGCTTATGGCCATTGTCCTATTATTGTTTTTCACGCAGGATCGGCTGATTGGATTGTTTGTCGCAGGTTGGGTTGGTATTTTTGCTTTTTATCTCACTTTTTCGGGGGTATTTCCTTTACTCAGTGCTGAAGCTGAAACAACAGGCGTGGTCTTAAATTCAGTGATGGGGCAACAATCCTTGTTAGGGACCGCAACTTTTGTAGTGGCGGTTGTTTTATTTTTGAAATACCGTCGTAAAAATGAACCGGTTCCTAGTTTAGGTCGCAGTTAAAATGTGCCTAAAAGAAAATCCGTTCCGGCTATTTTGGGTCGGAACGGATTTCTTATTTAAAATTGGTGCTATTAATCTTCCCGCGTTCCATCATCCGCCATACGCACCATTTTTGGTGAAAATTCGGCAACAGTTGCGACTAGTTCCGTTTGGGCGGCCATTACTTTTCGGATGTCTTTATAGGCCATAGGGGCTTCGTCCAGCCCGGCTCCAATCAGGGTTACGCCCATGTTTTTCAAAATGGCCTTTAGTTCGGATTTTTGGATGTTTTTGATGGCTTGGGTACGGCTCATTTGGCGTCCGGCACCATGCGAGGCAGAGTTAATTGCATCTGTATTTCCCAACCCACGCACCAAAAATCCTGGTGCCGTCATACTTCCAGGGATAATTCCCATCACCCCTTTAGATGCAGGTGTTGCTCCTTTTCGGTGTACGATGAGTTCTTCACCGTTCAGCATTTCCTTCCAGGCAAAGTTGTGGTGGTTTTCGACTTTAGCAAGAACTGTTCCGCCCGTTGCCAGTGCCAGTTTTTGGTGAATCACTTCATGGCATGCCGAAGCGTAATCACCAGCAAGGTTCATAGCCAACCAATATTCTTGTCCGGCCTCCGTATTTAAATCAAGGTAAGCCAGATTGGATGCAGCGGGTGGTAATTTACAAAGCGACTTTGCTAAATTTGTGTAATATCCTGCGATCATCGCACCCATGCCACGAGAGCCAGAGTGTGTAAGCAGTGCCAGGTATTTACCTTTTTCCACCCCTAATGCTGCGTCACTTTCTGCAAATTCGATGATACCCCATTCTACAAAGTGGTTACCGCTTCCGGAGGACCCCAATTGGTGGTAAGCGCGATCCTTCAATGCATAAATGAAGTTGGTCATGTTGAATTCTGGACGATCCAATACTGCATGTTCAGTACGTTTTTGGGCTTCAAAGCCATTTCCGGCACCAAAACGCGTGTGTTCCATCAGTATTTTCTTGTAAAACCCAGTATGCTCATAAAAATGTGATTCTGGAATATCAAAAACCGTCAAGGCCATTCGGCACCCGATATCGACCCCCACGCCATAAGGAATAATGGCATTTCGGGTGGCCAGCACACCACCGATCGGCAGTCCATAACCTTGGTGCGCATCGGGCATAAGTGCACCGGCAATGCTAATCGGTAAGCGCATAGCCATGTTCATTTGGTCTATTGCACCTTTTTCGATGTTTTCGGCACCAAAAATGGAATAATCCATGGAGTTTTCCAGCAAAGCGATGGTTTCATCCAGTGGGTTGGCGGAAACCTCAATTAATGCGGCAGCTAATTTTTTTAGGATTGGGTCGTTCAAATATTGCTCCGGTGTTTCAAGGAGTAATTGAAACACGGCGGTTAGTTTTTCACGACTGTAGCCTTTGTAAGCTGCGTTCGCAATTTTAAGTGCTATGCCGAGGGGTTTACCTTCGGTAAAGCCCATCTTCAGCAAATCATTTCCTTTAAACATATTGATCTTGTTTTGTTGGGGTAAAGGTGGGTAGTGTACTGCGCAATGGGCTTGCGTAATACATGGAAATAGAAAAAATATTTTTTGGTGGAAGAGGAAACGTCTGTACTCAATGCCAAATCAGATGAATCTGACACGCCTTCACATTGCCATTAAATTAAAGTCTTGCTCTGGTTTCCATTACAAATTCAACAGGTAAACTGAACAACATCGCAATTTTTTGATCATCCAATGCAGGATTATTTAGGATGAATTGTTTTAGTAACTGTTCCATGCCTTCGATCTTGCCTTCAATCTTGCCTTCAATCTTGCCTTCAATCTTGCCTTCAATCTTGCCTTTTTCAATACCCTTTTCGATACCCTCTTCGAAAAGTTGTACGAGGTAAGGCTTCACAGCCGCGTTTTCAGATTTAGTTAATTCACCTTCCATTGTTTGAAATTTTTGGTGAAAAGTTGCTGAATTTGTACTCATCATGTAAAGAGTTGTGGCTTTAAAAAGATTCAAACCAATACGGGTAGTCCTGATTTGTGAAGCAAAAATAATGATTTTTTCTCCGTTTTTCTTGATATAATCGTCGTTTTTGTGATTTTTTAATGCTAAAAACACATTACGTAACAACAAAAACTGGAGGTGTTCTAAATGTTCATCAGAAATCCGGGCAATATCCAACAAGATGTAATCAAAACTGGGTATGTATGGAAGCAAAGATAGTGGTGCTCCTTTAAACAAACTTTCCCGTGTTTCTTTTGCAATAGGCACCTGCCCATGATAGATTAAAACAGGGATTGTCAACGAAAGGTTCCTGTCCTGATTTAAATCTTCACTCCAAATTTGAGAAATATACCGGTTCAATTGTGCCAAAACAGGTTGATCGGGTTTGGTACTTTTATGCTCAAAAATAAACGATATTCGAAAGGGTTTTTGCCCAAACGTTAATCCTGTGTAACAAATATCGGAAAAGTGAGCACGTAAACTATCGTCAATATAGGAGGTATTGCTCAATTTTATAGATACCAAGTCTATGTCTGCGAAAACCTCCTTGGGTAAACAATACTCCATCATTTCCAAAGCCACCTCTCGCATTTGCAAGACAAAACGCGTATATTTATCATGCGGTTTATCTAGGAAATAGCGGGCGCTCAGCTTCTCTCTGCGGGTTTTATGTGTCTTTTTCTTTGCCATGATGGAGCAAAAATAAATCAAAATGTTTTATAAAAAAAACAAATTGTATTTATTTTTGAAGCCAAACATCTGGTACTCCGTTGCAATTCGCCACGATCCAAACTTTTTTTCCTTGGAATTGCATAGGACCTATTTTTCGCGCTTCTTGAGATGCCCAGAAGCCCGAAATCCGGTTTGGCATCACAACCAAACCAGCAGCACTTCCCAGCATCAAAGCGCCATTGAAAGCATCCAACCGACCGGTTTCAACTTCGTTACCGTATTGATTTCCAACCGATAAAAGATCCATCCAGCCATCTTTATTCCAATCATCCATAGCCATTGCCTTAATCGGTGCCACCTGAGCTTCTTGTGCAAATGCGTGAAACACAAATTTTCCATTTTGTTGCTCAAACCAACCCGAGGCTAGGTTTTGTACGTCCAATTGCATCCCTGCGTTTCGTTCTTTCTCTGGTAAAATGGCGCTTACCTCCGCTTTGGCATATAAACCATAACGATTGTATTTTTTATTAATCAAGGATGGCATCTGCTGGGCCATGTCGTTGCGTTGTGCCACCGGAAAATATTGGTCGCCAGAGGCCATCGCGATCACTGGATCCATGGTGCCATTATGATCGAAATCATTGGCATATATGCGCAATGGATGGTTGCTGCTGGCATGAAAACGCGTATTTAGTCCTTCATTACCCAATGCCAAATCGGGTTTTCCATCTTTATTGAGATCGGCAATGATCACACAATTCCACCATCCTGTGCTGTTTTGAAGGCCCCAAACATCTGTTTTATTGCTAAATTTGCCATTTTCATACTGAAAAATAGATACGGGCATCCATGATCCGCAAACGATTAATTCGGACTTGCCATCCTGATTAAGGTCTGCAAAAGCCAAATCGGTTACCATGCCAATATTGGCCAATTCGGGCGCTACGGCTGCGGTAACATCTGTAAATTTTCCTTTATTGTTTTGTAAAACAACACTTTGTGGGGCTTTGGGATAATACCCTGGCAGCACCGAGCCTCCCACAAAAAGATCCAAATCGCCATCCAAATCATAATCAAAAGCCTGAATAGCAGCACTTGAATTGGTTTCGGTGGGCAAGGCATCCTGCGCGCGCGTGAAGTTTCCTTTGCCATCATTGAGGTATAAACGATCCTGATATACTGCGTTGCCAGCCGCTGATTCATTACCACCACTTACCACATACAAATCAAGGTCCTGATCGCCATCAGCATCAAACAAAACCGCACCCGTATCTTCAAATTGCGCATCGCTTTCGAGGGCATTTTGCCCTAGTCTTACCATTTTTCCGCCTTTTTGCAACCAAATTGCACCTGCCTGACCAGATGCACCTCCGATGAACAGGTCATCTGTTTTGTCTCCATTTAAATCGCCAATTGCCATACAAGGTCCCTGTGTGGAATAACGATAGGGCAAAAGCCGTTCGCGGTTGAAGTCTTCAAACACATTTTCCTGGTGCTTAAATTGCAAATTCAACGCAAATGGCTCAAACATTGCTTGTTGTGTAGGCTTAGTTTTCGAGCGCTTGCCTGGTTTTGCGTGGGTAATATCCACGACTAACCGCTGATCAATCGAGACGTTCATGATTGTTTCGACTTTCCCTTCCATCCAGGCAATTTCCACTTTATCGATTTGTGTGCTTTCTCCCAGGCCAACTTGTAAAATGGGCTCCACCGATGAATAGTAGCCGCGAACATTCAATATTTCCTGATAAAAAATGGATTTCCCGCCCGCAAATACTTCCACTTTAGCGCCTAGTCCGAACGGATTTTGAGCAGTGCCCTTGCATTTAATCTGCAACCAATGGTTTGTTTTGATTTGTGTCGCCGTATTTTCATACATGGACGGCGCTGCATTCATATTATTGGTGATCAAATCCAGGTCGCCGTCATTGTCTAAATCTGCATATGCGGCACCGTTGGAAAAGCCTTTTTGGGTAAATCCCCAGGACTGCGAAACATCCTGCATAGGAAAGGTCCCGGTATTTTGATACATATAAGGGTGTACCGGATTAGAAGGCATCATGCCTGCAAATTTTTCAAACTTGTCGAAGCGCTGCGGATTAATTCCACCGGTGCGGTTGATTGAATCTGCGGTATAAAGGAAAAAATCGGCGTCATTCATATCCCGCAGAATACCATTGGCAATGAACAGGTCCCGTTTGCCATCATTGTCATAATCGGCTACCAAGGGCGACCAACTCCAATCGGTCGCTTCCATACCTGCCTGGCACCCTACTTCGGAATAGGTGTTATTGCCGTTATTCAATTGTAAGGTATTGCGCATCATTTGGCGACTATAGCCCTTCTCTTCCAACAACTTATAACGATCCAGGATCATGGTGCTCATTAATTTCCGGCGGCGTTGCCAATCTTCTGCGAGCATGTCCAAGACGACCAGGTCTTGCAAACCATCATTATTTAAATCGGCTACATCGGCGCCCATGGAGTGGTTGGAAGTATGCCGAAAATAGGAATCTGCCTGGTCGGTAAAGCCACCATGTTGGTTGTTGATGTATAAAAAATCGGGCATAATAAAATCGTTGCCCACAAACACATCCGGAAAGCCATCGTCGTTAAAATCGCTGGTAAGTACACTTAAACCGAATGCCCGGTTCCATATTCCGGCTTTTTGACTTACATCGGTAAATTTACCTTTTCCATCATTTTGATAAAGTCGGTCGCTTTCATATTGATCGCGCGGTGCCTGGCATCGGGCAGTTGGGCATTGCGGTGTGGGTTGAAAATCTGTAACCGTGATGCTTCGCCAATCTACCGGATGGTTCATTAAATACAAATCGAGGTCGCCATCGCAGTCATAATCAAAGAAATTACCTTGCTGTGAGGCCGCAATATCATCGAGGCCATAAGCGGCGGCTTGTTCCGTAAAAGTACCATCGTGGTTGTTGATGAGCAACAAGTTACGTCGATCGGGTAGGGGTTCAAGCCAGGTACGGCACACATATAAATCCTGCCAGCCATCGGCATTGATATCCACCACCGTGACGCCCGTTTTTAGTCCGCCATGTTTTGAAACACCTGATTTTTCAGAAATATTTTCAAATTTTAAATTGCCTTTGTTGAGGTATAATTGGCAACCTTGTAGCCGGGCGGTAAAAAACAGATCCTGCAATCCGTCATTGTTTACATCCAATACTGCCACGCCCCCGCCATTGTAGATATAGGGATCCATGCTGAAGTTGTACCGGTAGTCTTCCGTAATGGTTGGTACAAAATTCAGTCCACAATCTGCTGGATTGTGCAGGACAAATTTGGTGGTAGCGGGCCCGTTTGAGACATTGGATGAATCAGAAACAGGTGTATTACAGGCGCTTAAGCAGCACAGCGTAAGTACAAAAAGGAATCGCACGAACATGGATGTTGTTTTTTGGGGTGAAAATAGGATTTTGGCTTCCTATTCCTCAGTCTTGAGCGGACAATTTCGCTTTTCGTGCTTTTTTCTGGTCATTGTTGCTTTCGTACAGACAGTAAAAGTCGTATTTTGCACGATCGCGTTCTACCCAAATATCCTTGCCAATATCACAGAGTATAACTAATTCTTCGTATAGTTTATTCCCTTGATCAACCCGGCGTTCTACAGCAATGTCGCGGTCGTGTATTTTGTCCTGCTGAATATTGAGTGCATTTTCGAATTCGGAACAGGCATCTGTTACCCGAGTGATAATATTTTCATTGAGGCCTACATCTGCCAGAAAATCAATTTGTTGTCGGGCTACACGCGCTACCCGGCGGCCGCAAAACAGGAGTTGTGGATCGCTCATATCACCTAGTTTAGCGGTGCCAAATTTGCGATAGCGACCGGTGCGATCGTGGTATTTCATCGCTACCCGCGTCATCACCGAGCGGATGGCCGTTTTTAGTTTCTCTGATGCCTGATTTTTCTTTTCGGTGCAAATCATTTGATCTCCCACCAGTTCATCATCATCAGGTAATTGATGAAATTTTTCACAAAGGGATAAAAATCCTTTAATGCGCTCCAACCCATAACCATATTGGTTAAAAAAATCAACTTCCTGGTGGGCCTTGCGCAAGGCATCCTGACATTGCACGTAAAGTTCGGCGTCAGAAACATTGTATAATCGGTGTCCAGCTTGTTTTTTCATTTATCAGCAATTGGTTATGAAGGCATTACACGCCTTTAATTTGCTGCAAATATAAATTGTTTTAAATAAATATGCAATAGATGAAACAAATATTAGGTTATTTTTTACTCCGGCAACTTATCCTGAGATAATGTTGCTCATTTTTTCTCTAATATTTGGACTTTAACATGGCGTATATCAATGATATCCTCCGATTTGGTTTCGGCAAAAATGCTGAGCAGGCCATGCTCATAATCGGTGGGTACTTTGAAATAATACTGTATGGTATTCCAGGTTTTTTGTTTACAAATACCGTTTTCGAGGCGGCAATTGGTTTGTTTATGTGCTTGATCCTTGCGCAAAAGGGTAGTGAGGTAAGCATTAAATGCGCCAAATTCCGATTTTACTTGCAAGGACAGGCGCAGCCAATGTTCTTTTCCGGGTGAAATGCCGGGTATTTGATTCCAGGGGCCTTCCAAGAGCATCTGTTTGGGGTTGGTTTTAGTACTAATTTGGAATACTGTATCTACGTCCAACAGATTTATTTGCCGAAAAGGAGTTGTGTCTCGAATGATTTCCCGGGTATCTAGCAGCGACATATCTAAAGGATCAGGGTACGGATTGAGGTAAATTGCCGCATAATATGCCCGGTTGTTGTCGTTGTAATGCAGGATGGTTTGGTTGTATTGGTATATTTGAAACAAGTTGACCATCAACAAATAAGCACCTAAAATGATGGCTGGCCACCTAAGTTTGCTTTTTGTGATCCGTTCCACCACCAAGGCAAAAGCCAAGGCCAAAACAGGATAACTTTGCACCAATGCACGGCTCGAATAACTGGCTCCATACCGCCAATCTGCCCAGGCAATGACGATCCAAACGTTGAGTAACAAATAAGTGAGCGCCGCGCGTTTGTACACTTTGCCTTGCATTAAAAACATACCCGCCACCATAAAAAATACGACGGGCGTGTACACAAACCAGCCTTTTTCCCAGCCAAATAATACCTGCCAATTGGGGTTGAGAAACATCCATTTGGAGCCAACATCATATACCCATTTGCCCGAAACGATTTTCCAATAGGCCATTTGTGGGAAAATGCCCATAAAAGCGCCAACGATTGTAGCGAAAAAGTGCGTCCGATGGGTATAAAACAACAGTTTCCACTTTTCCTGTCGTACAACTTTATTTTGCGTGCTCCACAACAAGGGTATAAACATCATCACCGCTTCAGTAGGGCGTGCAATGGTGGTTACGCCAAAAACAAGTCCAATGCCAAGTGCAGTAAGTAATTGTGGTTTTTCATGCCATCGAATGGTAAGCAACAGCATAAAAGCGTACATGGTAAACAAATACACGTGGGTCATGCCACTTTCTACCGCTGCATATTGGATGTAATTGGTTGACAATCCAATCATTAACAAAGTAATTGCAGTGATTGTATCACTAAAAAAATGCAACAGCACTTTACGTAGCGCCCAAAATCCAAGCGCTGCATAAAACAAAGCGGCCATACAAATAGCTAATTGATATGGCGCCGAAAAACCATCTTGTGCATAATGGAGCCATCCCGCTACCCAATGCCCCAGGAAAAAGAAAGGCCAATACAACAAGGCAATCCCGATAGGATACTTTATGACACTGTTGCCATTTTTGAGTACCGAAATTTGATACATTGTACCCGTTGGATGGTATTTTTCTTGAATATCCGACACCCATTTCATGCCTGTAATATCATGGTAAATAAACTGTGCAGGTAAATACATATAATACCCGAAAGCATCCCAGGTGAGGGTGTTTGTTACGGTAGGTGTTTCCCACTTGGTATATTGAAATCGGGTAAATACCAACACAAAAACCACCAAAATTACCACCAGGCTTGAGAATCGATTCATTTTTCGTACGTATATAGCAAGAAATTATTGTTGTAAGGTGTCAATGGTGCTTTGTGGTAAATGTTGAATATCCAGAATCATCAGGCCATCCAGGCAATCCGCAAAATTGGGGTCTACATTGAAGGCGATAAACTTGGCATTTTGCTTTAAATATTGTCGAAACAATACAGGTACTTTGAAATGGGCTGGTTCGATGGTTTCAATAAATGCTTCCAGGGCCTCAAACTCTCCGTGTAACGATTCGGCCAATATTTTTGTGTTGACCGACTTCACATAAGCCCGAAATGGTTTGCGGGGTGCCACTAATTTTGCGAGGCTTTTATCAAAAAAGAAACGTTGAACAAATTCTACCATGACACTTTTGGAGGCATCGGAATAATCCTTGCTAATGCTAACGGGACCGTATAAATAGCGATAATCGGGATTGGCCAGCAAAAAACTAAGAATTCCCTTCCACATCAAAAACAGAGGCAAGCGGTGTTTTTGATATTCTTCGGTTACATACGATCGGCCCAATTCGACGGCCTGGTGTAAAATCGGGTAAAAACCAGGCTTTATTTTAAAAAGTGTATTAATGTAAAATCCATTGACGCCAAAGCGTTTAAATATCCGATCGCCTTGTCCGAGCCGGTAACCGCCCACAATCTTTTTTTGTTCGCGGTCCCAAATAATCAGTTGTAGGTAATACAGATCGTGCTCATCCATATCGCGCGGTTTTCCGGTGCCCTCACCTACTGCACGAAAAGTCATTTCCCGCAACCGGGCAATTTCAAACATGATATTATTCAAGGCCTGGAATGGAGCAACATACACATCAAATTGCCCACGGGAGGTAACCTTGTAGGCTTGATCAAGGGCTTCAAATTCTGCCTCAATCAATTCCTGGGGAACGGGGTCTGCAAGCGGTTGTGCCTCGGAAATCGGCATTTCGGTAAAATGCTCTGGCTGAATATCAAATTTGGTTCCTAACGAGAAGATTTTGGCTTGCAAAAATTTGCCCCAAATTCTTTTTTTTGAAAACATATCAATCTCATCGGGTTCAATTGCTTTTCCAATACGCACTTTTACTTTAACGGCACCTGTCGTATAGGCGTAAGGCAGGCCAGGAATGGCTTTTCGAAGCAAGCCACCAGGAACATGATCGGCCATTAAGTGAATGGGTACTACCGGTTGTCGGGCTTTGTGTAATTGTTGCAAAATGCGGGTGCGCATTATGTTTTTTCCCAGGTGACTGAGCGGGTTTTCCGAAAAATCCAGGGTAAGACCAACCGCTGCGCCTTTGCCCACCAGGCGCATCAATCGTTTGGCAAAACTAAAATTGGTCAGGCCATCTGAAATTCTAAATCCTTTTGGGCGAATGGCAATTTCACGCAAATCCTTGTGCGGGGCAATATAATATGGATGCAGTAAACGCACTTGTTCATATTGATCAGCAAGTAGTGCCACCAAAATCCACTCATCCAATCCAGGCAATAATTGGTTGCAAACGAAAACAGCGCCTTTGGTTTTACTCAAGGCTTTTCGGTCAAAAGCATCTAATTCCAAGGTGATGCCGGCCTTTTCTAGTTTCGTGCGTGCTAAATCAATTAGTTCCATCGCGGTAAAGGTACATTAGCAAGGAGATAGTTAGGGCATTTGCTCATTTTTGCTTATTCTATTTCGTCGAACGGCGTACTTTACGGCCAAAATTCAGCAGACAAGCGCTTGAGCGTCCAAAGTCATGCTAAGGTGATAAAAAATCTGAAACTATGAAACGAATCGCACTGTTTTCCATTTTATTTGTGTTGGTACAAACATTTGCTACTGCACAAGTTAATACGTATCAACAAAAATGTGCACCCTCCTTGCAGGAGCAATTCAAAAATGGTGGCAAGGCAGATATGTTGGTTATTTTTAAGGAGCAGGCCAATGTACAGGCCGCTCAAATGCTTCCTACCAAACTAGCAAAAGCCGAATTTGTGTACCGTCAACTGGAAGTCACCCTCGCTCGTACACAAGCGCGCGCCAACAAATTATTGCAAGCCAATGGATTTAATGCAAATAGTTTGTTGATTGTCAATGCAATCGCTGTCGATCAGGCAACTGGTGAACTTGCACGCCAATTAGCCGAACTGCCCGAAATTGCCTGGATGGGCGCCGATCCCTGGGTGAAATTTGATCCTGGTTTTCAAACGGAAAGTACAGCATCGCCTGCCCAAGACCGAATGCAAGTAGAATGGGGCGTAGCTAAAATTAGCGCACCCGAGGTATGGGCATTGGGGTACACCGGCCAGGGTATTACCGTTGGAGGCGCTGATACGGGTTACGACTGGACGCACCCTGCCATTCAACCGCATTATCGTGGCTGGGATGCTGGAACAAATTCGGGTAACCACAACCACAATTGGCACGATGCGATTAAGACCGTGAGTCCGCAATACTTAGACAGCCTCGGTAATCCAATCGGTGCAAATCCTTGTGGCTTATCATCCCAAGTACCTTGTGATGACAGTAGCCACGGGACACACACGATGGGTACAATGACCGGCGATGATGGCATGGGCAACATGATCGGGGTAGCACCTGGTTCAAAATGGGTTGGATGCCGCAATATGGACCGCAATTGGGGCCGACCTTCCACCTATTTGGGTTGTTTTGAATGGTTTTTGGCACCTACTGAATTGGATGGACAAAATCCGGATCCTGCAAAAGCGCCCCATGTGATCAATAATTCCTGGTACTGTTCCTATGAGGAAGGCTGTACCGATTCTTTGGTCAATGATTTATTGCGCATTGCGATTGTCAACCTGAAGGCTTCTGGTGTGGTGGTGGTGGTTTCCAACGGGAATAGCGGTCCTTGGTGCGGCACTACGAGCACGGTACCTCCGCAATTTGAAGAAAGTTTTAGTGTGGGCGCTACCCGCAGTGATGATGCCATCGCCAATTTTAGCAGCCGCGGACCGGTATTGGTGGATGGCAGCAACCGTATGAAGCCTAATGTTTCAGCGCCAGGGCAGGATGTACGCTCTAGTACCCTGAACAATAACTACTCTAATTTTAGCGGCACCAGCATGGCCGGTCCACACGTGGCTGGACTGGTTGCCTTGATGCTTTCTGCCCGTCCGGAATTGGCGGGTCACGTGGAGGATATCGAAAATATCATTGAACAAACGGCCATTTACTTCGGTGATTCAATCAATTGTGGACCGAGTATCGGCACTGCCCAGCCTAACCATTCTTTTGGTTGGGGTAGGGTAGATGCATTGGGCGCTGTGAACCAAGCGCTGCTTTGGCAAGCGCCAGTAAGCACGCAAGCACCCATTGAAGCCAGTGTAAGTGTTTATCCAAATCCGGTACAGGAAACTGCTGTATTTGATTTGCAAAATTTCGGAGGTAAAACATTGGTTGAAATCGTAAATATGGAAGGGAAAACCATGTTTAGCCAAACCATTGTACCTGGACTTCGCCAGTTGTATAAAGTAAATTTAAGTTACTTATCATCTGGGATTTATGCATATAAAATTTCGTGCGGCGTTACGGTTTTATCTGGGAAACTGATCAAATCCTGATCTATTTACCCTGAAATCCTTTTTTGTTACAAAACGTAATACCTAAAACCCAGGATAATGTTAAAAATAGATATGCATACCCATTTACTGCCGGAAAAACTGCCCAATTTCGGGGATAAGTTTGGGTATGGCGATTTTATTCACCTCGATCACCATCGTCCGGGATTCGCGCGTATGATGAAGGGGGATGCTTTTTTTCGTGAAATAGAGCGCAACTGTTGGGATCCTGCAGTTCGTATTGAGGAATATGCTCAATACCATACCCCTTTGCAGGTGGTATGTACCATTCCGGTTATGTTTTCCTATTGGGCCAAACCGGCCGATTGTTTGTATTTGTCGGCGTATTTGAATGACCATTTGGCAGGTGTTGTAGATGATTACCCCGAGCATTATCTTGCCTTAGGTACGATCCCGATGCAGGATACCGATTTGGCCATCCAGGAATTGGAGCGCATCAAAGCACTCGGATTTCCAGGCATTCAAATTGGATCGAATGTAAACCAATTGAACCTGAGCGAGCCGCAGTTTTTTCCCATTTTCGAAGCCTGCCAAAGTCTGGATCTGGCAGTATTGATTCATCCCTGGGAAATGATGGGGGAGGCTGATATGAAAAAATATTGGTTGCCTTGGTTGGTGGGGATGCCAGCCGAGACAAGCCGGGCCGTTTGTTCGCTGATTTTTGGCGGCGTGATGGAGCGTTTGCCCAAATTGAGGTTTTGTTTTGCGCATGCGGGCGGATCGTTTTTGCCCACCATTGGACGGGTGCAGCACGGGTTTGATTGTCGGCCGGATTTGGTGGCGATCGACAATGCGCTCCCGCCACGGCATTATTTGGGCAAATTTTGGGTAGATTCTGCCACCCACGACCCGGCTTTGTTGCGCTATGTGCTGGAAACGGCGGGAGAGGATAAAGTTTGCCTGGGTTCGGATTATCCGTTTCCGTTGGGTGATCTAGAAATTGGCGCTTCCATCGAAAAAATGAATTTGCCAGAATCTATTGTGGAGAAAATATTTTACAAAAATACCCTGGCCTGGTTGCACGGGGCTTAAATGCCGAAAACATTGGGAAACGGATATTTACTTGGTATCGACCTCGGCAGTTCCTCCGTAAAAGCCGCGTTGGTGGATGCTCAAACGCAAAAAGTGCTCGCTTTGGCGCAAGCGCCCGATACGGAAATGGACATTGCAGCACCGCATGCTGGCTGGGCCGAACAAGACCCTGCGCTTTGGTGGCATTACGTGATTGAAGTTGTACATAAATTATTTAAAACCAGTGGTTTAGATGCAACGCAGGTGCGTGCAATCGGCATTTCCTACCAAATGCACGGCTTGGTCACCTTAGACGCAGCAGGAAAGGTGGTGCGCCCTGCCATTATTTGGTGCGATAGTCGGGCCGTGGAAATTGGCAGAGAGGCTATGGATGCCTTAGGTGCGCCCTATTGCATGGTACACTACCTGAATGGACCGGGCAATTTTACGGCCTCCAAGTTGCGTTGGGTGCAGCAAAACGAACCCGCTTTGTATGAACGCATCCGTTGGGCGATGTTGCCGGGCGATTATATTGCTTATCGATTCACGGGGGAAATGGGCACCACCATCAGCGGGTTATCCGAAGGGATATTATGGGACTTTCAGGCGCATACGCTCGCGCAGCAGTTGTTAAGCCATTATGGAATTGATTCGGCACTTTTACCCCCTGTTTTGCCTACTTTTGGCTTGCAAGGACGCGTTCAGGCAGCTATTGCCGCTGAATTAGGCATTCCTACGGGCACCCCAGTCACCTACCGCGCGGGCGACCAACCGAATAACGCCTTGTCATTGAATGCTTTAAAACCAGGCGAAGTAGCCGCAACGGGCGGAACTTCCGGGGTGATTTATGGCGTGGTAGATAAGCCCGTCGGCGACCCATATCAACGGGTAAATAGTTTTGCGCATGTGAATCACCAACCCGATACACCGCGTATTGGTGTATTGTTGTGCATCAATGGCGCGGGTATTCAACACCGGTGGATGCGGCAATTTTTTGCCTCACAAGGCACTACTTATGCTGAAATGGAGGCCCAAGCAGCACAAATTGCCATTGGATCGGAAGGTTTGCGCATTTTGCCCTTTGGCAATGGGGCCGAACGCATGCTGGGCAACCGCGATGTGGGGGCGCAATATTTGGGTATTCAATTCAATCGACATCAAGCGTCGCATTTTTACCGGGCTGGCTTGGAAGGCATCGCTTTCTCCTTTGTGTATGGCGCCCAGGTGATGCAAACCCTTGGCCTGGATGTATCCGTTTTGCGGGCCGGGGACGACAATTTATTTCAATCTGCTATATTTGCTCAAACAATCGCCAACCTCCTGCATTGCCGCATCGAAGTATTGCGCAGTACGGGTGCGGTAGGGGCAGCACTTGCCGCTGGTGTAGGGATTGGCTTATGGTCAGACCCTTCAGAAGCAATGGGGACGCTGGAATTAACGCAAGTATATGAGCCTCAAACCGCTATAGCGCAGTACCAGGAAGCCTACTTAGATTGGGTAACAAATTTGCGTAAAATGCTCTAAATCAACTGCTTTTAGTAATATTAAAAAAAACAAAACCATGTCCAACGCTACTGTACAATTAACCCTGGGTACCACCGAATATTTTAAAGGCATCGGCGTGATTCCTTTTGAAGGCAAAGGTTCTGATAATCCTTTGGCATTCAAGTATTATAATGCGCAACAGGTGGTTGCGGGCAAAACGATGCAGGAGCATTTCAAATTTGCGGTAGCGTATTGGCACAGCCTCTGCGGCACGGGCGGCGATCCATTTGGTCCGGGCACAAAAAATTTCCCCTGGTTACAGGCAAAAGACGCGGTACAACAGGCAAAAGATAAAATGGATGCGGCTTTTGAGTTGATTACCAAATTGGGCATCCCCTATTTTTGTTTCCATGATTTCGACCTTATCGCCGAAGCCGATACTTTGGTTAAAAGCGAACGACGCCTGAAAACCATTGCGGAATATGGCAAAGAAAAAATGGCTGCTTCTGGGGTGAAGCTGTTGTGGGGTACCGCTAATCTGTTCAGCCATCCGCGCTACATGAACGGGGCTGCCACCAATCCCGATTTTGCGGTGGTCGCACACGCGGGGGCGCAGGTGAAGCATGCTTTGGATAC
>CAIVGO010000184.1 GCA_903905445.1 uncultured Bacteroidota bacterium | reverse complement strand
TGCTTCCCAAAAAGCAAATAATACGGACTGCCTGCTTGCGCCAGGTCAATTGCCTTTTGAAATGCTTCCGGGTAGCCTCCTACCATGGTTTCATTGTGTAAGTAAAAACCAAAATCATACACCTTGAATGCGCTTTGAAATTCTGTAGGCATGCTATCACGCAAACGGCAAGCCGCAGATTCCAAAGCATCCAATTGCCCTTGTGTTGGTGTTATACCTGATACATCCGACAGCCGAACGTAACAGTTTTGCCCATAAACCGGGTTCAAATATACAAAAATTAAACCAAGCAACAAAAAAAAGGAGCGCAAAATGCGGGTTTGCAAGGATATTGTATTGTTTTTCATACAATTAAAATTGCTGCTACGGGTGGCGTTTAGTTTATATAATCGTTGTTTTTCAAATTAATTCATCACCACCATCACCCAACCTGCAATCGGTGAAGCACCGCCATCGGCATAGCGGGCCACTACCCAATAATACAGTTTGTAAGGCTGGCTGGTGGATTGACCGTTCATATTGTTCGGGTTCGGCACGGTAAAAGTGCCCACGGTGGCCCCATTTTGGGTTTGGCCGGGAATCGCCTGGTTGGCCGTCATGCCGTCGGTTACAAAAAACTGGAAGTTCTTGAGCTGCTACTAGGGTCAATTGCGACATAGGCGACTGGTTTTGGCGATAATCAAGCGCTTTTACCCCAAACCAGATTTCTTCAGACAGGGTGTTCATGGTGGTTATTTACATCTTTGATTTTGACAACATAATAACTTGCACTGAGTTTTCCGTTTCTTTAATTTCATCAATATGCCAAAGCAGGTTCATTTTGTCCAGTTTGCCCGCTCCTAATTGCATCGACCTTTCGTGCGGGTTATTATGCATAATAGACTACGAACAGTGAATGCAAGATTAGTATTTATCAAGAGATTTAATTCGAACCTCTTTTTGATTACGGGTAAAATAAACCCTGTATCGTATATTTTCTTTTTCGGTTCCTTCGGTATTGTATGCATCGACAAGCCATACTTTTGAAATGGAGGTGTTTTTACAAGCATAATGAATACAAAAGGCTCGAATTTGGGCCTCCTCCATATTTTTTATATTTTTTATGTATATAAAATGCCCCAAAGACCTGCTACCTGCTATCGTCTCCATTGCGTACTCATATTTATACTTTATGTCCTCGAATTGATCGAATTGAATATAGCAGTCTGTGTTGCAACTGACAACTAAACTCAAGGTAAAAAGAGCACTTGTCAATTTGTAATGCATAGGATGGCTTTTTCTACAATTTCGACAGAATGGGTGGTAATTGGGATGTAACAAGGCTTGTGGTCGCAATCCGAATTGCGGTAATGTTGCAAAATCCACAACTCCACAAGCCCCGGGAACCACCATTTTGCTGCATCGGACTGTCCATTTCCAAAAATATCGTAGATTGTGTAAATAAATTCAACCTCATAAGTTTTCATTCCTGGTGTTATTCCTTCAAGGCAAGCACTCGGTATACGATTTAATTTTTTTACTTGTACTTTTATTCCTTGTGTCCACCCAAATGCTTGGAATGCCCAAAGTGGGTGAAGATGAGAAAGGTTAACTACATTTGCGTTAGGTGCGTCAAAGTTGACATCATTTAAAAATAACCCATCAAAGTCATCATGGGTTTTGAGCCAGTTTTTCATAATGTTTTTAACTTCATTCAAACCTCCAATAACTGCCGAAACATGATGAAGGCTTTGGCTGACAGTGCTGCCACAATCCCAGTTTAATGAAGTTCCAGTGTTATGGTTGGACAAAGGTTGGAAATTAGCATATTTCAGTTGCTGGAAAATCTTATATTTTTCATTTAAAAAATTCGTCCCACTATAAAATGCAAAAAAAAATTTATTTTCAAGCCCAAATGTTGGATAAATAACATCTGCTTTGGGTGTTTCAGACCTTCTCCAAGCATCGTAGGATGGGTAATAATTGTATCGAAATGGAAAACCAAGATAAACTCTTGTCGCTCCTTTATCTGCCCAAGTATTATCGTTTTCATTAGGGTCAAGCGGTTTGCGATAATAATATTCAACCGAGTCGCTTAATTGCCATGATCCATTTATGGTGTGGAAACCATGATATTTGTCTTGATTTTTTGTGATAGCGTAATTAAGGGTAGGTGTCCACTGGAAGGGATCGTTGTTTATTGCCAAAGGTTCAGGTAAAGGATAAGGCGCATTGCAGTTACCTACTCCGGAAATTACTACTGTTGGCAAAGTTATCTCAGTAACAGGTTCTTTCTTTTTTATTTTTGTATATAGACTGCCTGGTTTAAGTGAGTCCGGATCAGGAGAAAAATGTAAATGTATGTAAGCCTCATCTCCAAAACCATTTATTATTTGCGCACCGACCGCTTCACAAAAGTTCTGATTTTTGGTGATATACCCCTTTGCATTAATACCAGCATTGACTGCATTTGCGATGTCATTACCAATTGCGTATTCAAAGTCTTCAAACCCGTCAATTCCTTGGACTTCACAAAGGAGGTTTGCATAGTTTTGCACAAGCCCTGTCATCCTTTGTTGGTTCGGGCCAGGCTTTGCACTAACCGGAATTTCGGCAAAACGGGCAGGAACTTTATCGAAACCTTTAGAAAGTAAAATTCCATCAATCTCGCTTCTTGTTATTAGACAACAATTTCCAGAAAGAATGGAATTGAAAATTGTCTTTAGGTAATTCATACCCGCTATT
>CAIVGO010000183.1 GCA_903905445.1 uncultured Bacteroidota bacterium | reverse complement strand
GTTGCCATTGTGGTAACGGCCACCAACCAGCACATCTTCATTCCATCCTGCGCCAAAACCCCAGAAATCGGAACTGGTGATGCCTCGGTTTCGGGCATAATGGGTTTCGAAAAAATCGGTAGAATGCTCGATGCCGCCGTCACTGGTCATCCATATATCATCTCCATTGATTTCAATTTCCTGGCAGTCGGGATGTACATAATTGAACGGATTGCCGCAATAACCACCGATACATTCAAAGGTTTTACCGCCGTCCTTGCTGCGCCAAAGTTTAAGAAAACCGGCTAAAAGTTCATCTGGATTGGTGTCAGACACATCCAATCCGAGGTTATAATACCCCTGATGGTACCCGCCGGTGGTGCCGATGGTGGCCATATTGGGGTGATCGGTATCATTGTATGGGCCACCAGCCGGTGCATTGGGGAGGGTCCAGCTTTCGCCCGCATCTTCGGAGCGGTAAATGCCGATAAAGCCATCATCGCCTGCTTTTGCCTCGCCAATTAATACGACATACACACGATTGGGATCGGCTTTAGAAACAGCCAGGCGGGCGCCGCCATCGCTGCGGGCCGAATCTTCCGAAAAATACCAGCCATTTTCTTTGTTTGTCCAGTTGATCCCGCTGTCAGTGGATTTATAAAAACGGCAAATGCGGGCAGCAGGGTCATTGCGCAGCAAAAATGCGGTAGTTGGATCGTCGGTTTTCCAATCGATGTCGTAGCAAGGTTCTGGAAACAGTTGTAGCCAATTTAAACCGCCATTTGTACTGCGGAAGAGTCCTTTCCAGGTGGCAGCCAATACAATATTAGGATCGGCTGGGTTAAATAAAATTTCATTTGGGGAGCAATCGGCTACGGTAAGCACTATTTGCCAGTTGTTTCCACCGTCGGTACTCAAACGGATATTGCTGCCTTCGCCTACCAACACGATGTCGGGGTTGCTGGGGTGTACTTCCAGGGCCGTAGCAGAGGCGATAATTAAATTGCGGGAAATACAGGTCCAGGTTTGGCCGCGGTTGACACTTTTAAATAGTTCAGCACCCTCGGAGGCACAGTACAGTACTTCCGGGTTGGACGGAGATTGATCGATACAATAAATATTGGCCTGCGACGAATTGGCAAGCGGATTTGGGCCGGTGTTGGTATTAAATGTTTCGAATGGGCCCATACAGGACCATACCGCATTGCGATCCTGTGCTTGGGGCTGTTGCGCGCTAAGGGCCTGGTTTTTTTGTATAAAACCCTGATGGTCAATGGACGATGTAACAGCACGCCGCCATTTTTTATAGTACTGGGTGTAGGTTGTTTTTTCGGAAGGGTGGGTACGACGCCATTGCGTGTAGGCGTCATCAACGCGCCAAACATTTGGTTGGGCACTGTACATTTCTTTTGCCCAATCGGGTAAAATTTCGTTGTGTACAGGGGTAGGTGGATATAGTTTCTGGGCAGGCAAGCTGCACGTGAGGGCGAGTGCGAACAGGGTAAAAAAATACTTCATGGTGCAATGGAAAAGAATGAAAAGAAATAGTCGAAGCATGTTTTAGCTGTAAAACATGCAAAATCCTCCAAAATTAATGTGGTCGCAAATATAGTTTTAAAAAAACTAAAACAGTTCTATTGTGATTTTCGAAATCTTTATTAATATTGTGTGTAAATTGCCAATGGTAATTTTGATTGCCAACAAAAAGACCAAATGATCTCAATCTTTTAAAGATAAAATCTATGAGCAACCCAAACCTGGACGATCATCCATCAGAACAGCCCCATGCGAACAGCACCTTGGGTGAAATGCCTAACGTTCGTCAGCCGGACTATTTCAAACGCGGCTTGGTCTGGTTTGGCTTGGGTGTTTTATGTATGGCGATTAGTTTTTGCATCACCTTTTTCTTTTTTCAAAGTGATGGCTCCTCGATCACCTTTATGTACATCTTAACTTCTGTTGGGGTGTTGTGTATTACCAAAGGGTTGGCCGATTTATTTGGGTTTTAGCGCCAATTTTACTGATTTCCTTGCTTGGAGACCTCCACCGGGGTTACGCTCTGACGAACAGGGGTAGTTTGAATCATGGGTGTCGTGGTTCCATCGGATGCCGTTTTCAAGATAAAACGATTGTATCCGGTTATGTCTGATTTGCGCACGGGTGGTCTGCGCAGCATCGGATTAATGCCAATAATTGGGTCGAAGCCCGGACCAAATAGTGCTTTCCCACTTCCCTGAATAATCGTGCTTACCCAGAATTGTTGGTCCAGAACAAATTTTTGAGTACCCATTTCGTCCGTGGAGAACGTAAGAAAGTTCCTAAAAAAGGTTGGGGTGTTTTCTGGTGTATATTGGTATTGCTTTACTTTCTTTTGAGGCTGGTTTTTGTCCAAATGCGTTTGGTTCACATAGGTTGGACCATAGGCGGTGCCTGGTTTTACAACAAACTCAAATTGCATCAAACCTGCGTTGGGTGGAATGAAAGAGGTTTGTTCGTCGCGTTTGGCTACAGAAAATAAATAAGGGCCTCTTAAATTGATGTATCCATCCCAATCAAAAAACTTTTGGTAAACATAGCCATTGGATACATATTGATCGAGCCAGTAGGTAGAAAAATGTGGGCCTATAATGAAGGCCGATTCTTTCCAGTTGACATAAATAGGTTTAGGCAGTTTATTAAAAATACTGAATTTCATTTCGCCGTTGAGGCTGTGAAAATCATATTGTATTCGTAGTGTGTCATTTTCGAAAATAAAACGGCCGTCGTGTTGCAGTTTAACCTGGTTACTAGAAATGGTAACCGATTGATATTGCCTGGCGCAGGCCGTGCATAAAAGTAAAAGGGTAAGATACAGTAAATTTTTCATAGCCATTTTTCCCCAAAGTTATAGGCATGGTAAGTTTTTGGCAACCTGAAAATGTTAAAAAACCCCTAAAACTGCCTGCCTCGCCAAAGGCGTCCATTTGGTACATTCGTAATCAATTAACCTACAAGCCTTATACTTAAAATTCACTTAACATTAAGTTTGAACTGATTTAATAGCAAAACTTTCACTTTGCAATTCCAACATATTAAATCTGTATCAACATGAAAAAATTTACAATTACCCTGTTTGCGTTGGTTCTATTGAGCACCGCAACATTTGCCCAATTTTCTTTCGACCCAAGTGTTCCGGCGAATTATGAGCCTACCACGGTGGTGTTGCCTCCTTCTCCTTTGAAGTACCAAATACTTTTCGTAGGTGGTGTAGACCAGGTTAAAACTACGGCTACTTATGGCAATGCTGCCGGTACTTACCCTGCCAAGCAATGGCATGACTTTATTGGTATTACACCAGACCCAGCGAACCCAAGCGAATTTTGGGTTTCTGTAAACCACGAAATGCAGCAAAAAGACGACCACATCGGCGACGGTGGCGGTATGACTGCTTTTAAAGTACGTCGTGATGCTAATACAGACACCTTGGTGGTGATCAACCAAACATTGAATGATGGCCGTACGGGCAAATTCTTCAATGTTGATTTTGCAAACACCGTAGGCGAAACTGGTATGAACTGTGCCGGTATCACTGGCCCGGATGGTCGCATCTGGACTGCAGAAGAATGGGGTGTTGCCAACAATGCGGCAGCGATCTCTTTCTTGCGCGATACTGCCAACTTTACCATCAATGCGCCTGAGTTCCCAACTTTGAATGGCAAATCGATCAAAAAATACCAAAACCTGAACTGGATGGTAGAAATTGATCCAAAGCAAGCAAAAGCGGTGCGCAAACAGTACAACTGGGGCCGCCAACAGTTTGAAGGTGGTGCAATTGACAACGACAACAAAACGGTTTACCTTGGCGAAGATGCAACTCCAGGCTTTTTCACCAAATTCGTTGCCGATGTAGCGGGCGACTTCACAAAAGGTAAAACCTACGTGTACGCACACACAAAAAGCCCAAAATGGGTTGAAATTGACAATACCGATTTGACAAAAATGTTGAGCTTTAGTGCCAATGCAATCGCTGCGGGCGCTACTGTGTTCAACCGTTTGGAATGGGTTGCTGTAGATCGTTTGTCAGGCAAAGTATACATGACTGAGACGGGCCGCGATGGCCTCGGCAACACCAGCGCATGGAAAAACGCCATTGCTGCGGGCGCTCCTGCTGCACAACACCACACAGAACGTGCAACTGCGCTCGGTACTACCCCTGTTTCTGCCAACTACTTTGACTACTACGGCCGTGTATTGGAATACGACCCAGCTACTGAAAACGTAACCGTACACATTGAAGGTGGTCCAGACTTTACCACTGCCAACGTTCCTGCTGCACAATACCCAAGCAAGCACTTGTCTAACCCGGACGGTTTGAACTTTATCACCATTGGTGGTAAATCTTTCATGATCATCAACGAAGACATGAATGGTAATACCTACGGCCGTATGCCCGACAGCAAGCCAATCATTTGCGAACTTTGGTTGCTTGACATGGCGATCCAAAACCCAACCGTAAACGACCTTATCCGTATTTCTGCATCACCTGCTGGCGCGGAGGTTACTGGCGCAATTGCTTCTCCTGATAACAAGTCAATGTTGATCAACATACAACACCCTGCAACAACCAACCCAGGCGTGTATGCAAACTCTTTGACTTACGCTATCACTGGCTGGGACAACTTGTTGACGGCTACCAACGAGCCAACATTTGGCGACAATGCCCCATTCAAAGTATGGCCAAATCCAGTTGCACGCGAATTGAACTTCAATGAGGTGACAGACGCAGCGATTTTTGATATCAATGGCAAATTGGTACGCGTTTTCCGCAACACCCAAACTGCTGATGTATCTGATTTGACGCCAGGTACTTACATCGTGAAAAACCAAAAAGGCGATGTAGTTAAATTGATCGTTCAGTAATATTTCCGGCCTGCAAAGGCTTCGAAACTAACAATACCTAAAACGAGCTACAGCGGCATTTCGACTTATCGTTCCTTTTTGCGAAAGAAACGATAGATCGGATGCCTGCTGTAGTTCTTTTTTATTTCAAGCCATGTATAAACTGATACTTTCTGCCGTGCTTTTTTGCACCTTGATGTTGCTGGCCAGCTTACGGGAAGCGCCGGCACCTACGCCCACCGTTGCCGCAGTGCGCAACGCCTACCTTAATGGGCTGGATTCTTTTAATGTACAAATTGATCGTTTTTATATTCAAATAAAATCAGACCCCAATCCAGCAGTGTGGCAGGCTTCTTTCAATCAATTGCGCCATGCTTACAAACAAATAGAATTCATGTTCGCGCACCTTGATCCCGACAATGCGCGCGATTTTCTCAATGGTGCACCCTTGCCATCTATTGATCGGGTGGTTGCTGAATTGGTGGTATATGCGCCACGCGGCATGCAAGCCATCGCATCCATATTATATGGTGAAGAACCGGATCAAAAAGCCTTGCTTCAATTGACTGAAGATTTGCGTCGTCTTTTCCCGGGCATCAAAGCGACACAGCGAAATTTGCTGTTTACCGATCGCCAGGTGTTAGAAGCCATCCGTTTTGGCATTTTTCGTATTACTTCCATGGGCATCGTGGGGTTTGATACGCCGGGTTACAACGACGCGATTGCAGAATCGGCCATATCCGTGCGTGCGATGGAATCGGCGGCAATGCTGTATTTGCCTTATTTGCCTGCGAAACACCGCTTGTTGGCCGATTCAATCCAACAAAACTTCAAAGGGCTAATCGGGTATTTGGAACAAAATACGGATTTTGATTCCTTTAATCGCTTGGAGTGTATCCGCAAGTACCTGGAACCCTTGTATGGGCAAATTTTGCGTCTGCACTTGGCGCTGGGTATTGAAACCATGGAATTGACCACCAATAAAGCACAAGCCTTGGTATATGAAACGCCCAGCATGTTTAGCGCACAAACCTTGAATGGGCATTATTATGCGGGTATTGGCAGCAGGGTAGAGCAGCCTATTGTGGTTGAATTGGGTAAATTATTGTTTTTTGACCCCTTATTGTCTCAAAATAACCAACGTGCTTGTGCTTCTTGCCATCAACCGCAGCGCGCCTTCACAGATGGTTTGCCCAAAAGTATGAGTATGCAAAAGCAAGGGGATGTTGGCCGCAATGCACCCACCCTGATCAACAGTGTTTTTGCCGATAAATATTTTTACGACCTGCGTTCTGATCGTTTGGAGAGCCAGGAAGAACACGTTATTTTTAACAAAGCCGAGTT
>CAIVGO010000182.1 GCA_903905445.1 uncultured Bacteroidota bacterium | reverse complement strand
TGCCGATCTGATCCTGACAACGGCCGATGTAAATGGGGATTTGCCCATTTTAAGTAAAAATCCGGCCGACCAGCTCATCATGACCTACAGCGTGGGCGATACATCCTTCTTTTTTACACAGGACGTGAATTATTCGATCGGACTTACGGGCACCAATGGATTTGACCTATTTGGCGGCTACCCAGTGGAAACGACTGAAAACGGGGTCACCTTCAATCAATATAAATTGGCACTGTCTGATCGTTTGCAGAGCATGATCGACAACAACGCATCAACATTGAATGATAAGACAATTTTCATCAGTGTTTATCCGCAAAATCGTATCGCAATGCGCTCCATATTGTATGGCCCCAAGAGCACACTCTTCCCGGCCAAAATAGCGTTGAAATACACCCGATTATAATAAGTTTAAAAGAAATTTAGACTTTCCGTTTTGCGTAGTGCAAAATTTTCTGCAACTTTGTACGCGTTTCGCGGAACTTTTTAGTTGATTGACGCTGAAACGTGCCTAAAACCGAACTTTAATCCATCCGTTTCACAGTCATCACAAACATGTTTTGCTCCCCAGCAAAACGCAACCGTTACCTTCTATGTGTGGAATTGTTGCCTATATCGGCACTAAAAAAGCGTACCCTATTCTGATCAAGGGTCTTCAACGCCTCGAATACAGAGGTTATGACAGTGCGGGTGTAGCACTGCAAAATGGCGAATTAAACCTCTATAAGAAAAAAGGTAAAGTCGCCGATCTCGTAGAATTTGTTGGAAATAAAAACACAAGTGGTCATATTGGCATCGGCCATACCCGCTGGGCAACCCATGGTAAACCCGATGACATCAATGCGCATCCGCATATGAGCGGCAATGAACGCATTGTCCTCATCCACAACGGCATTATCGAAAACTACTCGGTGCTGAAAAATGCCCTGCAAAAACACCACGGACATACCTTCAAATCTGAAACAGATACGGAAGTACTGGTACATCTGATCGAAGAAGTACAGCGTAAAGAAAACCTGCCTTTAGAAGAGGCGGTACGTCAGGCACTTACACAAGTACATGGCGCGTATGCCATTGTCGTGATGGACCGTGAAGACCCAACCAAATTAGTGGCAGCGCGTAAATCGAGCCCCTTGGTGATCGGTATTGGCGATGATGAATTTTTAATCGCTTCCGATGCTACCCCTATTGTAGAACACACCAAAAATGTGGTTTACCTCAATGATGAAGAGGTTGCAACCATCACCATGAAAGAAGGTTTGGTGATTAAAACCTTGCGCAACGAGGTGATGACGCCTACGATCCATGGTATCGAACTCGAAATTGAGCAACTGGAAAAAGGCGGATACGACTATTTCATGTTGAAAGAAATTTTCGAACAACCTACCACCATCGCCGAATGTATGCGTGGACGGATGGATTCGGAAGAAGGATGGATTCGCCTGGGCGGTATGCAGGAGCACATGAAGCGCCTGGTGAATGCGCAACGGATGGTGATTTTGGGTTGCGGCACTTCCTGGCATGCGGGTATGATTGCCGAATATTTGTTTGAAGACCTTGCACGCCTCCCGGTTGAAGTGGAATACGCCTCTGAATTCCGGTATCGCAACCCGGTGGTGCGCGAAAATGATATTGTTTTAGCCATTTCACAGTCGGGCGAAACGGCAGATACGTTCGCGGCCCTCGAATTGGCCAAACAACGCGGCGCCCTTACGTATGGTATTGTTAATGTGGTGGGTTCTTCAATTGCCCGTTTGACACACAGCGGTTCGTATATCCACGTAGGCCCGGAAATCGGCGTGGCCTCGACCAAAGCCTTTACCGGACAGGTCACGATGCTTACCATGATGGCCCTGGTTTTGGGCTATGAGCGCGGCTTTTTGCCCAAATCGCAATACCAAAAACTGGTACAAGAGCTCTCGTTAATTCCAGGAAAAGTAGAACGTTTGCTGGAAAGTTGCCACGAGCAAGTAAAATATATTGCCGGAGAATTTAAAGATGCTACCAATGCCTTGTATCTTGGCCGCGGTTATAACTTTCCGGTAGCCCTGGAAGGTGCACTCAAACTCAAAGAAATCTCCTACATCCACGCAGAGGGTTATCCTGCCGCCGAAATGAAACACGGTCCGATCGCTTTGATCGACGAAAACATGCCGGTGTTTGTAATTGCCACGAATCCAAGTGCTTACGAAAAAATCGTTTCCAATATTCAGGAAGTGAAAGCACGAAAAGGCGTTGTCATTGCGTTGGTTACTGAAGGCGATGAAGAAATAAAAAAATTGGCCGATTTCACCATCGAAATTCCGGCTACAGAAGAACCGCTTACCCCTTTGCTCTCGGTTATTCCCATGCAATTGCTGGCATACCACATCGCTGTGCTGCGCGAATGCAACGTAGATCAACCGCGTAACCTGGCAAAATCGGTGACGGTAGAATAAGATCACTATTTAAACTCATTGTGTGAATACAATTGATATTCAATATAATACGGATAAAGAAACTATTCGTTATCCAGAATACGGACGTAGCATTCAGGAAATGATCCAGTATGCTAAAACCATTGAAGACCGGCAAAAGCGCCAGAAAACAGTGGAGGCGATTATCGTACTCATGCAACAACTGAATCCGGTGGGAAATCGCAACATGGATGACTACCGCGACAAGTTGTGGAGCCATGCTTTTTCGATCGGCAACTACGAATTAGACGTAACCCCACCTGCTGGAATCACGATTCGACATGAAGATGATAAGCCAGCAGCCATTACGGTGGAGTATCCACCTACTGCTACCCGCTTTCGGCATTATGGCAACAGCATCCAGGCTTTGATCAAAAAAGCCATTGAAATGCCCGAGGGCTCCAAAAAGGAAGGTTTTGTAGAGGTCATTGCCTCTTACATGAAACTGGCGTATAAAACCTGGAACAAGGAGCACTATGTAAGCGACGATGTAGTAAAAGACGATCTTGAAATGTTGTCAGATGGTCAGTTGCAACTGCATGAAGGCCATAGTTCGTTGGATACCCTTGCTGCACATGCGGGCAAACACGATAAGGATCGCGGCCGCATGAATCAACGCAACCGCAGCGGCAAACAAGGGAGCAGTAATGGGAACAACAACAACCGGAACCGCAAACGCCCGCAAGGTGGAAGTGGAAGTGGTGGTGGCAACAACAGCAATAATTACCGCAAACGCAAAAAGTAATCTAAGCGCCTATAGAAATTTATATTTTTATAGGCGCTTAATTCCGAATATCGGAACCCCAGGCAAGTTTTTCGCGTATGGTTTTCAGGAACGTTATTTCCTGCAACTGTACCAGCCGAATCGGGAAATCGTTTTTACGCACCGCCAACTGGTGCTGCGCATTGATCAGCTCAAACCGCGAATCGAGGGTACAAATAAAATTATCTGCACGACCCTCGATTTCAAAGGCAATGACCGATTCGTCGGATAATACGATGGGACGCACGTTCAAGTTGTGCGGCGCTACAGGGGTAATCACAAAGTTTTTTGAATCCGGAAATACAACAGGGCCACCGCAACTGAGCGAGTAGCCTGTACTGCCCGTGGGCGTGGCAATGACGACACCATCGGCCCAATAGGAGTTGAGGTAATCCCCATTTAAATATGTGTGTACTGTAATCATAGAGGACGTGTCGCGCTTCAACAAGGTACAGTCATTCAGCGCAAAAGGCATGTCCCCAAATAAAGTAGGATGGCTTTCGAGATATAACATTGACCGTTCTTCGATTAAAAATTGGCCGCGTTTGAGCATTTGAATCGACTCACGGATCATTTTCTTTTCAATACAGGCCAAAAAGCCCATCCTGCCCAAGTTGATCCCAAGCATAGGCACCCCCGAATCGCGCACCAAGGTAATGGCACTCAACATGGTGCCATCCCCGCCAAGTACAATTACAAAATCCATGCGATGCACCCTAAAGTCGAGGTAATCGTCGAAAGGCGCCGTCGGGCCCTTCGTTTTTACATGCGCCTTTACATCGTCCCAATAGGGTGCAAATACATACGCAGTAATGCCTTCATCGGCCAACACATCAAATAACTCTTGAATGTGTGGGAGATCTTTCTCCTTGTATTGTTTGCCATAAACGACGACTTGCATACCAGTAGTGATAATAGATGAATCTTTGTATTTTCGCCACAGCATTTGTGTTGCGGTGCAGCAAATTTAGCGGTGCAGCCACAAACCTGCGTAAATTTCTGAACTTCCATCCAATTAAAACGAATAAACGCAAACACTGGCGTTTAGACAACAACCATTACCCGATTATGATTTTTAATTTTAAAGAAATTGTCGCCCGTGAAAAGGAGCAACTCTTATTGCGCCGCACGAAATTAAAGCTGGAACACGGCGATGAAAAGCATCCTAATTGGTTCGGAATCGCCATGTCGGGCGGGGGCATTCGCTCGGCAACTATTAATATGGGCTTTTTGAAAACGCTCAACCGATTTGGGATTTTGCAAAAAGCAGATTACCTCAGCACGGTGTCGGGCGGCGGATACACCCACCATTATGTACAAGGAACGGTAAAGGAGACGGAAGATTTTTCCAAACTCTTTACCGATGAGCAAGTAGATGCGATGCGCCAACACGGCGAGTATCTGATTCCGGGGCAGGGTTTGCAGAAAAGCATCAATACGCTCTTGCTGTTTGTCTCTTTTGGGGTTAGCTGGCTGATGAGTTTGATTAGCCCGATGATTATTATAGGTATAGTGTATTATATTTATCAAATCATTACGGCATTTACGGGTAATCCGTTTGTCGGAACAACTGCGTTTCTGGGTGCATGGAGTTGGTGGGCCATGGTGGTGAGCGGTGGTTTGCTGTTGTTGCACGCTGTGATCAATATTTCCCTGAATTTCAATTTAGGTGTTTCCAAATATTTTAACCGGGTAGAAGTGGTGTTTGCGGTCGTTGGTATTTGTTTGTATGCCTGGGTTTTGGTGGCCGGTGTAGAAACAAGCCGGGAAGTACCCACCCGCGTGCTGATTGATTACGGCATTAATGCGGTGCTCCTGTTTATTATTGGTTTTTTCACCAATCCCAATGCCCTGAGTTTTCACCGATATTACAGAAAACAGTTGGCAGATTTGTTTTTACGTTTCTCCGGCGCGCACCAAAACATGCCATTGACGGCGGTATTTAATGCCGAATCGGATCAAAAGAAGGACTACATTGCCCCTTACCCCCTTATTAATACTTGCCTGAACCTGCAAAATCCGGGTGGCGATGAAAAATTTAAGGGCTCCAAGGCGAGCGATTACTTTTTGTTGAGTCCTTTACATTGTGGTTCTAAATTAACAGGTTATGTATCGACAAAACAATACTGGGATTATCAACGAATGACCTTACCCGCTGCGGTAACGATTTCGGCAGCAGCGGTGAATCCGGGTATGGGGGTATATTCGAACAAAATCCTGAGTATTTTGATGACGTTGTTCAATGCGCGCCTGGGTTTCTGGATTTCAAATCCGCTGGTTTTACAAAAATCATTTAACATCGTTTGGTGGCCCGTCTATTTTTTCAAAGAACTGTTGGGTCGGATTGGTTTGAACAACTCGATGATCAACATTTCCGATGGCGGACACATTGAAAACCTGGGTACATATGAGTTGTTGCGCCGTGGCTGCCGCTTGATTATTGCGGTGGATGCGGGCGAAGACCCCAAGTATATTTTTGAAGACATTAATAATTTGAACATCCGGGCACGAAATGAGTTGGGACTTGAAATTCGTTTTCGGGACGATCAACAGCCGGAAGATGTGATTCGCCCACGGGCGTCGCAGGTGTATTCCAAGCAACGTTTTGCGCTGGCGGATGTTTATCAGTGGTGGGACGATGGCAAGGCAACCGACTTCAGTCCGCCAGCGCCAGAGGAATTGGGTGTTTGGCCAAATTTGAAAGAACCCCGCAAAGTAGCCACGCTGGTGTATGTAAAATCGTCGGTGAAGGCCCCACAAGGCAAACCTGCCCTGAGCGAAGAAGAAGACCGCCTGAAATACGGTACCTACAAGTATAAAATATACCACCCCGAGTTTCCGCATGAGTCAACGGCTGACCAGTTTTTTGATGAAATTCAATGGGAAGCGTATTATCAGTTGGGACAATATATTGGTGCAGAAGTGTTAGGCTTGCCCGATTTGGAGCAGTTTTTAGACACACAAGTCCCGCAACCCGATGTAGAAAAACTGATGAACTGGTTTGACATGGGCTTTAATCCGTTTGTAGCCGAAGCAGCCGAGCAAGTGATGGCAGGTGCCGATGTTGAAATTTTCGAAAGCGTAAAAGCAGCGACTGAAGAACCAGCGGCAAGTGAAACGCCAGAGGTGAAATACACCATGTAGTCCCCTTTTTGGGCTTCGAATTCCTGAAAAATCGATCAATTTTTGTTTAAACTTAATTTTTTATGCCACAATTCGCACATCTCCACTGTCACACCCAATATTCGTTGCTCGACGGTGCGGCTTCCATTCCCGGGCTGTTTAAAAAAGCGGCGGCCGATGGCATGAAGGC
>CAIVGO010000181.1 GCA_903905445.1 uncultured Bacteroidota bacterium | reverse complement strand
GGTGGACACATACTTATAGACAATGCCGCGCTGCCGTAATATATAGGAAACCGCTTTAGCCGCCCCGCCCGAGCCTAAAATGAGTGCTTTTTTCAAGGGGAAAGGGCAATGAACGGCGTCTAATCCGGCCGCAAAGCCGGCGGCATCGGTGTTGTACCCAATAAGCGCCCCGTTTTTTCGGTGGATACAATTGACGGCACCCACTTCCCGCGCACTTTCGTCGAGCGCATCGAGTAGAGGCATGACCGCCTGTTTGTACGGAATGGTGACATTCATGCCGACCAGATCGGGGTGTTTTTGCCAAATTTCGGGAAAAGTATGCAAGTCTGCAATGGGCATGAGTTCGTAGGAGGCATCCGTAATGCCTTCACGTTCAAATTTTTCGGTAAAATAGCGCTTCGAAAAAGAATGTCCCAGGGGGTAGCCGATCAGGGCAAATTGTCGCATCGTTGACTATAAACAGTGTTGAATTGGTTTCGTTCGGCCGTAAAGGACAAATATGCGGTGGATTTGGGGGATTTGCAAGGGGGATTTTTTTCTGAATCACTTCATGAGGAAGTAAATGAAAACAGAAATGCAATTTTTTGGATAGTATTGAGTGGTGGGGTACCTTTGCTATACGTAAATCCATTTAAATCTGGGTATAATATGTTTGAATTTTTTAAAAAATTGCTTGCTGGTTTAAATCCCGCCAATAACCCTGTTTTTGTTGGGCAGCAACTAAAACGCCCTAAAGGCTTGTTTGCGGCCAAGGTTGCCGATGGCATGAATGTGAGCAATAAAAACCTATACGATTTAACATTTAGTAATTTGGATCTAAAGGATGGAGCGCATATACTAGAAGTTGGATTTGGAAATGGTTATTTTTTTAAAGCGTTGAGCAATAAAAATAGTTCGGTCAAATTATTCGGAGTTGAAATTTCAAAAGAGATGATTCGCCAATGTGAGAAACTAAACAAACAACTTATTGCCGACCATAAACTAGAAGTGCGTTATGTATCAGACTCAACCTTACCTTATCCGGACAAATATTTTGAAAAAGCGATAGCGATAAACCTTATTTACTTTTGGGAAAACCCAATCGAAAACATCGAAGCGTTGCATAGGGTTTTAAAAGATCAAGGTGAACTGTATATTGGTGTCAGGCCTTTTCGTATTTTAAGTCAATTGCCATTTGCAGAAAATCATTTCAATATTCAACAGGATGAATGGTGGATTGATTTATTTGAAAAATGCGGATTTGAATTAATCAGCAATAAATCTGCAGCCGAGGTACCTCTGCAATTTAATGGAAGTACTTATGAAATGAGTGGCACCTGTTGGGTTTTCAAAAAAATGGAGGTTCCACTGCAAGGATGAAAGGCCATTCGTTAAGTCTTCCTGATTTATAAGCACATGCCCGGCAAATTGGCGGTTTAGGGGTTTGTGAATGTGCTGATATTCGGTTTGTTTGCTTTGAGGCATAATTCCTTTCTCATGATGTAAGCGGACTTTACGCATTCGCCGACCAAACCCCAAAGTACCTGACAGGAACCGTGGAGGCGTTGTTCATGGGGGAAGTTAAGGCCAAGTGAAATCGTCATCACATCTCATCTTGTAAGCTCCGAATTTTTGTTGGAGGCGGATGTGTGAACTTTGAAGCAACCATGCTTGAAATGTTTTGCCGAAACCCAAATCTGACCTATATTTGTACAAAATAAATCATTCATGCAGGAATCTATTATTGTGCGCGATCCCAAGGTTATGCTTGGAAAACCAATCATAAAAGGGACTCGGATTACGGTTGAATTGGTGGTCCGAAAAATTGCGGATGGATTTAGCATTCAAGATATTTTAGAAGCATACCCGCATTTGAACAGGGAGCAAGTGGTTGCGGCATTGGATTATGCGGCAAGAATGATTGC
>CAIVGO010000180.1 GCA_903905445.1 uncultured Bacteroidota bacterium | reverse complement strand
ACCTGGCCATCGGATAGTACAAAATGAGGTTTATCCTGAATCAGGTCAAATAGTTGTTTAGCCGTGCAATACTGCCGAAATGCTGGGGTGTATTGCTTATTGCCCCACTGGATGTAAGCCCCTCCCTGACTTGCAAAGGGATCTGCGTTTCCAGGATTCGTCAAACTTCTGCGCAGCAACCATTTAGGGTCCTCTTCATCCAAAATCAAGGTAACTGTACCGTATTTCCCGTCTGGAAACCTGATTTTTTCAATTTTAAGGGTCTGGTTTTCATATTCATTATAATTGAGGGAGTCGAGCATAGCGCGTGCAGGCGCATAAGCAGTGCGGTCCCCTACCCTGCTCCCCATTTCCTGTTCCAAAAAACGGAAACGCAGTTCAGGCTCCAATGCACGACCATTCCACAAGCGGGGTTCGCGGCGCACACATTCGGATAAGGTGTTATAAGAAGTGTGGATCGTTCCAAAATATTGATCATTCACATTGTCATATTCAATATTGGTTTGAACCAGGCCCCAGTAGAAAATATAAGGTGTTGAGCGCACATCGGTCGTAATTTTGTCCAAAAGATGGGCATTTACGGTAATTTCAGCAAGTTCCTGGACATAGGTATCCGCTTTATGAATCACATTCGACAACGGATTGTCGATCAATCGGAAAGAAAACAACACCATTAAACAGAGGGCAATGGGGAAAGAAAGCCCGTAATATACCTTTTGCAGGCGCGGAGAAGGATTTTTGGCAAGCATAGTCAAGCGGTTTTTTAATTGTGCGTGAAAGGTGTTCATTAAATCGGGATGGGCCCTATCCCGGTATTGTTGTGCCAGTAAACTGGCGTATGCATAGCGTTGTTGGGTTTGCCGAACCACATATTCGTCGGCAATATATTCGTGTACAACTTGCAAACTGCGGCGGTACAAGTAAATCAAAGGGTTAAACCACTGCCAAACCACCAATCCCTCCATCAGCAACACATCCAAACTATGCCATTGGCGTGCATGCACCAATTCGTGCTCGATGATGAGGCGTTCGTTTTCGTTTATTTCCGACTTATTCCAAAAAACCAGGCTAAAAAAGGACGCAACCGGCGTTTCTCCCTCTGCTGATTGCGCTACCTGATAAGTATCCGTTTGCGTAATCCGACAAGAACGGATAAACCGAATGAGGCGAAACAAACGGTACAACAACACCAAAGCCAACAAGGCGACACCTATATTATATATCATTCCCATCAACACGCCTAAAGTGATGCCATGCTCGATGGGCAAAGGCTGCTGCAATTGCTGATGCAACAGCTGGGGCGCCACTTGCGATTGCACGACCAAAGTGGGTAAATCCAGCGGCGCTGCTGAATGATGTTGCGGTTTTTCTAACTGAATATGCAAAGCAGGAATCAGGAAAGAAAATACCGGCGTGCTCAATAAATACCATCGATTCCAATGGAAAAAAGTTGTTGTTCGCAAAAAAAGCCAATAAAATGCGTAAAAACAACTGAGGCAAAAGGCGGATTCAAGCAGGTAGGCCATGCGCGGGTGAGTTTATTCCTGATCCTTGATTTTTTTTAAAAGGGCATCCAACTCTGCAGGATCCATTTTTTCCTCTTTCATAAAAAATGAAAGCAGGTCCGTCGGCGAACCACTGAAATAGTTGTCCATAAATCGGCGAAACGCGCCCACCCGGTATTCCTCTTTTTTCAAAATCGGATAATAACGGTGGGTTTTGCCAAATGCCTCAAAACCAATCAATCCATTGTCTTGCAGTTTGCGCACAATCGACGACACCGTATTATAAGGCGGCGCGGGCGGCTCCATCTCGGCGATGATATCGTTTACAAACGCTTGACCAAGCCGCCATAAAATGGTCATGATTTCTTCTTCTTTATGATTAAGTCGTTTCATAAAGTAAAGGTATAACTAAATTTTAGTTTATCAACTATTTTTTAGTTAAATAACTAAAAAATAGTTGACAGGTATTTTATATTGATAAAATGATGGGTGACTGAAAAAGTCGCCCCGTCAGTAGTCGTAACGATTTTCGGATAAAAAAAGGTGGGATTTGCTGCTTAAAGCAGGAATTCAGGATTTGTCTAACGTGGGTGGCCCGTTTATTGACGGGGCGACTTTTTCAGTCACCCCGTCAATAAACGGGATCGATTAAGTCCTCATTTTACCTGTTAGGACTACTGGTGGGGTGACTGAAAAAGTCGCCCCGCCAGTAGTCCTAACGATTTTCGGATAAAAAAAGGTGGGATTTGGTGCTTACAGCTGGAATTCAGGATTTGTCTAACGTGAGTGGCCCGTTTATTGACGGGGCGACTTTTTCAGTCACCCCGTCAATAAACGGGATCGATTAAGTGCGCGTTTTACCTGTTAGGACTACTGGTGGGGTGACTGAAAAAGTCGCCCCGCCAGTAGTCCTAACGATTTTCGGATAAGTAAGGCGGGCATCTATGCTACAGCCGGAATTCAGGATTTGCCTAACGTGGGTGGCCCGTTTATTGACGGGGCGACTTTTTCAGTCACCCCCATCAATAAACGGGATCGATTATAACCGCCCCACCTGCAACGGCGCAAAACCCTCCACAAACACCCAAAACATACCCGCCGACAAGCCCGAAACATCCAAATCAACCTGATTTTCACCTTTGTATAAATCCACCAACTGCCGACGCAACAAACGTCCAGCCAAATCACGCAGCTCCAAAACCACCGTTTGCTCCGAACCAGAAGGCAATTGCACCTGCAAAACATCGGCCACCGGATTCGGATATGCCCTCATGGCATCTATTGCAGGATAAATCTGCGGCCCATTTGTCCCTTGTTGCAAAGCAAGTATGTTTTCGCCACTGCGATGAAACCAGGTACTCACATTGCCAAATCCTTCCGAAATACCACCCACGACCACATAATGCCCTCCATCTTTGAGTACAAAAGGCTGGTAATACAAATTAGCACCACCCAGGGTCACATTTTCCAGCAGTTTTCCTTGTAAATCGGTGCGCGTTACCACAATACGGCCGTTTACCAGACCAGATATCAGCAAATCTTGCGTATTGGGCATATAATGCAAGGAAGATTGGGCCGTGATATCTGAACTCGTATTGTTTAACACGGAGGTATTGTACGCTGCATCCCATTGAAACAAGCCATATTCCGTACCCGCAGCCACAAAATAGGCCGATTTATAATCCGTACCATCCGAAACCAGGGTACCCGAAACCGCGTACCCATGATCGCCGGTACTTACAACATCGGTCAAATCAAGGCGCACACCCGCACTGATCGCACCAAAGGGTGTCTGATCGATGGTGCGCATCCACGTGATCTGCCCGGTGGCCGTACGTGCTTTTAAAATTTTGTTTTCCCCCACCATCATAAATGCGCCGCCGCCTTCCGTAACGTACAACCCGTATGCCTCGCCATCGGTGTATTCTTCGATCCAATCTACCTGCCCGGCATCCGAAACTTTTACCGCCAGCATTTCCACCCCACTACAGCCGCCTTCGTACCCCGAGGCAATAAATCCACCCGAGGGAACCGGCGCGACATCGGTAAGTTTAACATTGGATGCATTCGGAATTTCGATCACTTTCGACCATAGTACGGTGCCTTGTTCATTCACACGCACCATCCAGCCATTTTGTCCACTGGTACCTACCATCACCCAACCACCTGCACAACGCGCCAGCCCCTGCGATCCGCCTTCATCCAAACCAGCGGTCCCATAGGTTTTTCGCCATAGTTCATTGCCCGCAGCATCTACCATGAGTAGATAAAAATCATAATTGTAAGTGACTGATTCTTCGCGTTGTTTGCCAAAAATCAGGTAATTCCCACCTGGAGCAGGCAGTACTTTTCCGGCCGCATCAAACACGGGCGACAAACTAAAGATTTTATCAATCGGCGCTTGGCCAAACAATTGCAAACCCAGAAAGGTGCAAATAAAAGTAAAGTGTAGTTTCATGTTGTGTTCGAATTATTGGCCTAAAGTAAGGGTAAAATATGTATTTACCGTATAAATCGCTGGGAATAATCCAAAAAACAACATGAAACTATACTACAACGCTGGATCGCCAATTCTTATTCACAAGGCCATATAAATTTTCTATTTTCCCTACAGGTTGTCCCCCAAGCAAACTACGAGAAATAAAGTATTAAGAAACACTAACGCTGATGAAAGCTGATATTTGTATTGAAAACAAGGACAAATAAAAACAGCCGTTTTAAAAGTTTACCCTTTAAAACGGCCGTCCTATATATTCCCCAACTATTAAACCCGCTCAATCACAATCGCCGTAGCACCACCGCCGCCATTACAAATCGCCGCCAAGCCCAAGGTGCCTTGTTTCTGATGCAACACATTGTTCAAAGTGGTCACAATGCGCGCACCGGATGCACCCAATGGATGCCCAATAGACACCGCGCCGCCAAATACATTCGTTTTGGCATGATCCACGCCCAATACCTGCTCAAAAGCAAGTACAACCACGGAAAACGCCTCGTTCACCTCAAAAAAGTCAATATCTGAAATTTCAACACCTGCCATTTTTAATGCTTTAGGTGCAGCAATCGTAGGCGTGGTCGTAAACCATTCCGGTTCCTGCTCGGCGTCGGCGAATCCGCGAATTTTGGCAATTGCCTTTAAACCGTATTTTTTTACCGCATCACCGCTGGCAAGGATTACCGCAGCAGCGCCATCATTGAGCGTACTCGCATTGGCCGCAGTAACCGTTCCATCTGGGGTGAAAGCCGGACGCAAGCCTGCAATTTTATCAAAAAACACTTTTTTGTACTCTTCATCTTCCGAAATCACCAGCGCGTCGCCCTTTTTCTGCGGAATGGACACCGGCGCGATCTCTGATTTGAAATAGCCCGCTTCAGTTGCAGCAGCCGCGCGCTTGTACGAATCAATGGCAAAAGCATCTTGCGCTTCCCGACTGATGCCGTATTTAGTAGCGGTTGCATCACCACAAGTACCCATCGCCTTTTGGTTGTACACATCCGTCAAGCCGTCGCGCGATAAACCATCAACCATTTCGCCATTGCCGAACTTGTAGCCCCAACGCGCATTCGGTATATAATAAGGTATCTGCGACATGCTTTCCATGCCACCCGCTACCACAATTTCATTCATACCCAACATAATACTCTGCGCACCGATGGTGATGGCTTTCATGCCCGAAGCGCATACTTTATTAATGGCGGTACACGGAATGTTGTTTGGCAAACCAGCATAGTACGCAGCCTGACGCGCAGGTGCCTGCCCCAAATTGGCGCTCACCACATTGCCCATCAATACTTCGGAAACCTGATCCGGCGCAACGCCAGCCTGCTCCAAAGCAGCTTTAATGGCATGCGCACCCAAATGGGTAGCGCCAATACCCGATAAAACACCGCCAAAACTGCCAATCGGCGTTCGAACAGCGGAAACAATAAAAACTTCTTGCATGGTGTATAGTTAGTTTGGACTGATTGCTTGCAAAGGTAGGCCATTTTCCAATTCCAAATTCCAAATCTTGTTTCGTCAGACCCGTTTTTACCCTAAATAATTTCCCCAAAACACATGCCACTTCTGTTCAGTATCGTTTTTCGTTTCTAGGCAAAATATTTCCACTTAAATACTTGGTAATGTCAGAATTAAATGTATCTTTACAAACGAAAATAACAACAATTATTCTTCTCATACGCTCCCACACTATGCAACACATACAAAAAGTCAGTCCGCGCGAAGCTTATGCCGCTTATATGCTCGGTACCGTTCTGGTCGATGTGCGCGCTCCGCAAGACGTTGCACACAAGTCCATTGATGTAAAACGCTTCATGAACCTTCCTTTCGAAGAACTCAGCCAGCGTTTTGATGAAATTCCGGGCAATAAACCCGTGGTGTTTCTTTCCCGTATTGGCCTGAAAGGCAACGAAGCGGCCCGCTTTATGCAAGAACACGGCTACGAAAATGTAGCAGTTATGGACGGCGGCTTGAACGCCTGGGAAGAAGAAGGATTGCCGATTCGTTAATCCCCTATTTGGTAATGATGATTGTTTGAATACTACGAGGCAGTGCCACCACCGGCGCTGCCTCGCCGTTTATCCATACCCGGTATTCAATTTTTTCCTTGGTTTGGTTCATTACTATAACCGCAATGGAACCGTCCTTGTTCAAAAATGCAGTCGTAAGCAATTGTCCGCGGCTGGAAGTACTCGCTATCCGTTTGGCCCCCGGACGAATGAACTTGGAGAAATGACCAATGTAATAATATGAACTTAAATAAGTGATCGCGCCTGTGCGCGTATCCGCATGTACGGGCGCAAAGCAAAAGTTGCCCACATGGTTCGGACCGCCCCGTTCATCCAGCAGGATATTCCAGTCTGTCCAACCCACCGTGCCATTGTTGAAATCATTAATCATGGAGCGTCCATAAGTTTCGCCCCATTTCCAGTCGTTTATTTGGTTTGGACGATAACTTTCCGCACAACCTTCCGTAAAGATCAAATGGGTTTTCGGGAAAGCCTCCCCTACCCTTTTAACATTTTCAAACAGTTTACCCCCCCCGGTCCAATCTTCGTACCAGTGAAAACCAATGCCCCACACATATTTTGCGGCTTCCGGATCACGCAAAATGGTCATCGCACGCTGATAAATTAAATCGCGGTTATGATCCCAGGCAATCAGTTTTTTACCCTGCATCCCGGCCTTCCATAAGGTCGGACCCAAATATTTTTTGATAAAATCCCGCTCTTCTTCGGCTGTGTAAATACACGACTCCCAGGTTTGTTTGGCCATCGGTTCGTTCTGAACACTCAAGCCCCAAAACGCAATGCCTTCTTTTTGATAGGCCAGGATAAATTTCACATAATAATTGGCCCAACTCTGATAAAACTCCGGCTTCAACTTACCGCCATGCAACATTTCCTGGTTGTCTTTCATCCATCCTGGCGGACTCCATGGACTGGCAAATAAGGTAAGTTTACCGCCAGTCGCCGTAATTGCATCTTTAATCAACGGAATTTTAAACTTGCGATCGGGCGCCACATCAAAACTTTTGAGCGCTTTATCTCCCTCCTTTACATAGGTGTACATCTCGCTCGAAAAATCGCAACTGTTAATGTTGGTCCGACCCAACGTATATCCAATACCCTTAACCGGGTCAAAATAGCGATTCAGAATTTCCTGCTGTTTTTCCTTTGGCAACTTTGCATACGTTTCGGCAGAGGCATCGGTAATTGCGCCTCCAATCCCGATAAAAGTCTGGTAGGTTTTACCCGGATCCACAAAAATGCAAGGTTGGGTTTCTAACGGCTGACCAAATGGCGCTAATTCCAGCGTGGCACTCAAACTGATGCGCAAATCGGTGCTATCTGCCGTGGTGTACACCTGTACTTTGGTGGGTGCCACGGCCACAGCGGGCTTTGCTTTTTGGCTAAATGCTTGAAAATGAACAAAACATAAAACAAGGGTCAGGTAAGAAGCAAAGTGCCGCATAACAACTAGATTTTAGATGGAATCGTACCGAAAAGCCTTTACGGTGTTTACAAATGTACGCACACCCTCCAAGGGGGTATCCGGGTAAACGCCGTGGCCAAGGTTAACAATGTGTTGACGCCCAAATGTACGCAGCATTTCGAGGGTTGCAAGTTCAATCGTCGAATTATCTGCATACAAAGCACAAGGATCCAGATTTCCTTGCAAAACCTTGTCACTTCCTACCCGTGCACGCGCAAACGCAGGCGTCGTATTCCAATCTAAACCAATGATTTGGCAGGGCACTTCGGCCAAATCTTCCAGAGCAAACCAGGCGCCCTTGGCAAAAACCGTTTTGGGCACCTCCGGAATTGCTGCACATATCTGCGCCAAATAAGGCACCGCGAACATCCGATACTGCGCTGGCGGCAATTCTCCGGCCCAAGAATCAAATAACTGCAACAAATCCGCGCCGGCCGCAACTTGTCCTTTCAAATAGGCAATGGTTGTATCCGTGATTTTTTGCAACAAAATATGCGCTAAAACAGGCTCGGTATATAAAAAACGCCGCGCTTTCGAAAAGGTCTTGCTCCCGCCGCCTTCCAGCATATACGCCAAAATGGTCCAGGGCGCTCCGGCAAATCCGATCAAAGGTACCCGGCCATCCAAGGCTTTTTTGGTAACCCGCAAGGCCTCATACACGTATTCCAGCCGATCCGCCGCAATTTGGCCCGCATCCAAAGCCGCAATATCCGCCGCATGTTCAATAACTTTGGGAAAACGCGGACCCTTGCTTTCGACCATTTCATAATCCAGGCCCATCGCCTCGGGAATCACCAGGATATCCGAAAAAATGATGGCCGCATCAACGCCCAATTCATCTACCGGCTGCAAGGTAGCTTCCGATGCCGCTTCTGGCGTTTTTACAAATGCTTTAAAATCAGGGAAATGCGCGCGTAAAGCACGGTATTGCGGCAATATTCGGCCAGCCTGACGCATAATCCAAACAGGTGGACGTTCGACCGGCAGATTCAAGGCGGCACGCAAAAAAAGATGCTGAGTTTGTGTTTCTATAGACATTTAGGTCAATTTTCTGCGGCAAAGGTACACGAAGCCTTGCAGGAGCACCCTTTTTTACCTGTTATTGACCTAAATGTGACTATACCTGCATCACGCCCACATTAAACTTGGCCACCGGCGCATGGTTGGCCGCTTCTATACCCATGGAAATCCAGCGTCGGGTGTCGCGCGGATCAATGATCGCATCGACCCACAAACGGGCAGCTGCATAATAAGGGGTCGTTTGGGTTTCGTAATTGGCTTTTGTCTTTTCAAAAAGTGCGCGCTCACCGGCAGGATCGGGTGCAGCGCCTTTATCTTTCAACGATTGTACTTGTATTTGCGTCAATACTTTAGCAGCCTGCTCTCCCCCCATCACGGCAATTTTGGCACTCGGCCAGGCTACAATCAAACGTGGATCGTAGGCTTTGCCGCACATTGCGTAGTTGCCCGCACCATAAGAATTGCCTAATATGACCGTAAATTTGGGCACCGTGGAGTTCGAAACCGCATTCACCATCTTGGCGCCGTCTTTAATGATCCCCCCATGTTCCGAACGCGTGCCCACCATAAATCCGGTAACATCGTGCAAAAACACCAGCGGTATCTTTTTCTGGTTGCAATTTAAAATAAAACGCGTGGCCTTATCGGCTGAATCTGAATAGATTACACCGCCAAACTGTATTTCACCCTTGGCATTTTTTACCACCTGCCGGTTGTTGGCCACAATGCCTACCGCCCAACCGTCGATGCGCGCGTACGCACACAGGATGGTTTTGCCATAATGTTCTTTGTAAAATGTCAATTTGCCCTCATCCACTATCCGCCGCAATAATTCAGTCGAATCATAAGGTTTTGCCCCATTTAAAGGGAACAAACTGAAAATATCCTCGGAACTACCCAATGGTGCTTTCGACTCCACCCGATCAAATCCGGCTTTGTCAAAATGCCCAAATTTATCCACCAAATCTTTAATGGTATCCAGGCAAACCTGGTCGTTCGGCATTTTATAATCGGTCACCCCCGAAATTTCCGAATGGGTGGCCGCGCCTCCCAGGGTCTCTTTATCAGCATCTTCCCCAATCGCCGCTTTCACCAAATATGGTCCGGCCAAAAAAACAGAACCCGTTCCTTCCACAATCAAGGCTTCATCCGACATGATGGGCAAATAGGCACCACCCGCCACACAACTGCCCATAATGGCGGCAATTTGTGGAATACCCTGGCTCGACAATTGCGCGTTGTTCCTAAAAATACGGCCAAAATGCTCTTTATCGGCAAATATTTCATCCTGCAAAGGCAAATACACCCCCGCACTGTCGACCAAATAAATAATCGGCAACCGGTTTTCTAAGGCAATTTCTTGCGCCCGCAGGTTTTTTTTACCTGTAATTGGAAACCAGGCCCCTGCTTTTACAGTAGCGTCGTTGGCCACCACAATACAGTGACGCCCACGCACATACCCGATCACCACGACCACACCACCCGCAGGACAACCGCCATGCTCTGCATATAATTCAAACCCGGCAAAAGCCCCCATTTCAATTTGAGGTGAACCTTCATCGAGTAAATACGCAATGCGCTCCCGGGCGGTCATTTTGCCCTCTTTGTGCAGTTTTTCTACCCTTTTTTTGCCCCCGCCTTCGTAAATTTGTTCTAAGCGGCGGTTCAGGTTCGACACCATTAATTTATAGGTGTCAATGTTTTGTTCGAGTTCCAGGTTCACAGGTAGGGTAAGGTTGTGGTGGTGATTTATGCGGTGGCTTGGCGGGCTGCCTTTTTTTCAGAATAGGCTGTAGCGGCTTCCCGTACCCAGGCTCCATCTTCATAGGCCTTTACGCGGGTGCGCAAGCGTTGTTTGTTGCAAGGACCATTGCCTTTCACCACATTCCAGAATTCCGTCCAGTCGATCGGACCAAAATCATAATGGCCACGTTCGGCATTCCATTTCAAATCCGGGTCAGGTACGGTTAAACCCAGTACTTTCACCTGTTCGGCCACCATATCCACAAAACGTTGGCGCAGTTCATCGTTCGAAAAACGCTTGATTTTCCAACGCATGCTTTGTTCGCTGTGTGTAGAATCGCCGTCAGAAGGGCCAAACATCATCACTGAGGGCCAATACCAACGATTAATCGCGTCCTGGGCCATGGCTTTTTGCTCCTCAGAGCCCTGCGCCAAAGTCAACAAAATTTCAAATCCCTGGCGCTGGTGAAAACTTTCTTCTTTACACACCCGCACCATCGCACGCGCATACGGACCGTACGAACAACGGCAAATCGGAATTTGATTCAAAATGGCCGCACCGTCTACCAACCAACCAATCGCGCCAATATCGGCCCAACTGATGGTCGGGTAATTAAAAATAGACGAATATTTGGCTTTTCCGCTATGCAGTTCTTCAATCAATTGATCGCGGCCCACGCCGAGGGTTTCTGCAGCGGCATATAAATAAAGACCATGACCACCTTCATCCTGCACTTTGGCCAACAAAATTTGTTTGCGTTTGAGCGAAGGGGCACGGCTAATCCAGTTTCCTTCTGGCAACATTCCTACAATTTCGCTGTGGGCATGCTGGCTAATCTGGCGGATCAAAGTTTTGCGATACGTTTCTGGCATCCAGTCTTTTGGCTCAATGCGCTGGTCTGCATCAACTTTTGCCTGAAAACGGGCCTCTAATTCGGCAATAGATGGACTTAATGGTTCACTGACTTGCATCATCAATGGTATTTAAAATGGTTAGGACAATTTGGTAGCCAGGGACAGGTGTATAACAAAATGCAAAATTGAAAGTTTTCCAGCATTTCTGGTACAAATATCCGACAGGAATCCTGCTTATTTTCACAATCTTGAAAAATTCTAAATTGAAATAAGCAAACCACGCACGCCACACTTTAACAATCCAAACGTTTCTACCTACATTATTCAAAAACCTTGTATCTTTACGGCTTATGAAAAAAATGATTGGCTTGTTGCTGCTCTCCGGGATGATTTTATGGGGCAGCGCCTGTAAAAGTAGTTTCGAACGCGTCCGCACCAGTGGAAACGCGGAAACCATTATTAATAAAGCGTTCGAACTGTACGAAGCGAAGGATTACCAACGCGCCCAAACCTTGTTTGACCTCGTGCTGACTAGCCTGCGCGGCGACAATCGGGCCGAAAAAGCCTATTATTATTACGCCTACACCCACTATTACCTCAAACAATACCTCTTGGGTGCATATTATTTTAAAACGTTCTCTAACACGTTTTTAAATTCTCCCTTCCGCGAAGAATCCGCCTTTATGTCGGCTTATTGCAATTTTAAGCTTTCCCCGACTTACCGCCTCGATCAGGGCAATACAAAAACGGCCATTGAAGAGTTCCAACTGTTCACCAACCTCTACCCAAAAAGTACCCGGATTGATGAATGCAACAAGTTGATCGATATCATGCGCCGCAAACTGGAAGAAAAAGCCCTCGCAGAAGGCCAATTGTACTATAACTTGCGCCAATACCAGTCAGCCGTAATCACGTTTGACAATTTGCTGCGCGATTATCCCGAAAGTCCAGACGCAGAACGGGTGCGCTTTTTGGTGGCCCGTGCTGATTTCTTGCTGAGTGAAAACAGTATTGTTGAAAAAAGAGAAGAACGCTACCGTGAAACGACCAAACGTTGTGAAGAGTTTTTGCGCAAATACCCAAATGGTAAATATACCAAAGACATCAAAGATTTGAAAAAATCGGCTGAAGAAGCTGCAATTGCCATAAAAAACCGCCTAAAAGCCACCTGATCAGCAACCCTACCGCCTAAAACATAGGTGCATGGACCATCCGATCAACTCATCATTCCATCAAATTTTTTATTCCGCACTTTTATGAGCGATATCAAAAGTAAAGCCCAGGGCCTTGATGCCAATGTTCAACCGCGCGACGTAATTGAACTGGTGAACAAAACCGGAAATATCTACGAAAGTATTTCCATTGTAGCCAAACGCGCGCGCCAAATTTCCAGTGACCTGAAATGGGAAATCCAGCGCAAACTGGAAGAGTTTGCTGTAAGCTCTGATACCATTGAAGAAGTACAGGAAAACAAAGAACAAATAGAAATTTCTAAGTTCTATGAGCGCCTGCCCAATACTCCCATCATCGCTACCAACGAATTTCTGAACAATGAAATTCAATGGCGTTACAACGAAGAAAAGGAATAATGAACCTCATTCTCGGTATAAGCGGGTCAATTGCTGCCTACAAATCGGCAACATTGACCCGTTTGTTTGTTAAAAACGGCCATGACGTGCAGGTTTTGATGACTGAATCGGCCACCGCCTTTATTACCCCGCTTACCCTGTCTACCCTATCCAAACACCCCGTCTATTCGGAAGTGCGCTCGGAAGCAGGCTGGAACAACCATGTAGACTTAGGTCTTTGGGCGCATGCGCTCCTCATCGCACCCGCAAGTGCCAATACCTTAGCCAAACTGGCCAACGGCATCTGCGACAATATTTTATGCGCCGTGTACCTATCGGCGCGCTGTCCGGTTTTTGTAGCACCCGCCATGGATGTTGATATGTGGCACCACCCCGCTACCCAGGAAAATATCCAAAAATTAATCAAACACGGGGTTCACATCATCCCGGTTGGACATGGAGAACTGGCCAGTGGCCTGGTGGGCGATGGCCGCATGGCCGAACCCGAAGAAATTCAGCAGTATTTGACACGCTTCTTCGAGCAAAAAAAAGATTTGCTGGGTAAAAAAGTGCTGATCACTGCCGGACCAACCCAGGAAAACATTGATCCTGTGCGTTTTATCAGCAACCATTCCAGCGGAAAAATGGGCATTGCGCTGGCCGATGAACTCGCATCCAGGGGTGCCCAGGTAACCCTGGTGCTCGGACCTACCCATTTACGCCCAAAACATGCCGACATTTCGGTCGTACCAGTGGTTTCAGCCCAAGCAATGTACGAAGCAAGTGCCCTGGCCTTTCCGACAGCCGATGTGACCATTTTAGCCGCCGCTGTAGCCGATTATCGCCCAGCCAGCGTAGCACAAGTAAAAATTAAAAAAGCCGCCGCCGATATGTCGATCGAATTAGAGAAAACCATCGACATCGCTGCAACTTTAGGCGCTCAAAAACGCCCCGACCAATACCTCATCGGTTTTGCACTCGAAACAGACCACGAAATGGAGCACGCGCAAATAAAATTACAGCGCAAAAATTTCGATTTTATCGTACTCAACTCTTTACAAGATGCCGGTGCGGGCTTTGGACATGATACCAATAAAATTACCATGCTTTTTCGAAATGGTGTTGTAAAACCCCTGCCTTTGATGGCCAAAACAGCCGTAGCAACCGCAATTGTGTCCGAAATTGCAGGTTTGTCTTAATGCTTGGCAACCGATTTGCCTGTTTTTGCATCAATGGTTCCAGGCCCCTGTTCCAATAAAAAAATTCATTTTTCATACCTATATTATGATGGTCGATATGCGCCAACGTTTTATCCTAACATTTTGCCTCCTGGCACTTGGCTTCAGCAGTGTGCTGGCGCAAGGCGAACTGAATGCAACCGTTAAAATCAATACCCCACAGTTGCAACGAAATGACCGCAGGGTATTCGACCAACTAGAGGTGGCGCTGAGGGACTTTCTGAATACAACCAAGTGGACCCAAGATATATATGAGCCCGACGAGCGGATCAACTGTAATTTCATCCTGACTGTCTCAGAGGAATTGAGCAGCACCTCTTTTAAAGGAGAACTCGCCGTTCAATCGACACGCAAGATTTACGGATCGGGGTATGACTCTCCACTGTTATCACATCTCGATAAAGATGTTGTTTTTACATATGAGCAAAACCAACCTATTGAGTTTTTGCCCGATGCAACAGACAACCAGAATCTTTCTGCGATGGTTGCTTTTTACGCCTATATTATATTGGCCATGGATTATGATTCCTTTTCATTGTACGGGGGCGACCAATACCTGGCAACTGCCCAGCAAATTGTAACCAATATTCAAAACTCCAGCACCAACAATGCCGCAGGCTGGCGTCCATCTGGCAGCGACAAAAACAGAAGCCGGTATTGGATTTCCGAAAACCTGACCAACCCACGGGTAAAACCCATGCGGGCTGCAATGTATAACTATTACAGAAAAGGTCTCGATATGTTTTCCATCAACATGGAACAAGCCAAAAACTCCATTTTTTCAGCCCTCGAGGAAGTGGAAAAAGTGAATGCTTCTTATTTCAATTCCATGATTGTCCAGATGTTTGCCAATGCAAAACGCGATGAATTGGT
>CAIVGO010000179.1 GCA_903905445.1 uncultured Bacteroidota bacterium | reverse complement strand
CGCCAGCAACATTAAATAGTCCTGGGTGTGTGATACATCGCTCCCACCTTCTGCGATAATTGCATTTAGCAGGTTTGAAAGCATCTTTTCGGGTGCGCATTCGGCATCGGGGAAGTAATGCCCATACACCAAAGCGAGCGCTTTGGGATCGGCTGTTAAAGCGTCTATCGCTTTTTCGGTGGTGGTGGGTGCCTCTGTTGTAAATTTCATGTTGGAAAAAGTTTAATTGTGAAAAATCAAGTGTGGATGTTTTATTCTTTTGTCGGAAGATCAATGTCAATTACATGGACAGATTCGCGCTTTTTCTTGTCTTGCACCTTTGCGTATATCTGTGTAGTTTCAATGTCTTTGTGGCCCATCAGTTTAGACAGGGTAAAAAGGTCGGTGCCTCCTTCAAGTTGCAGCATTGCATAGGTATGACGGAAACAGTGGAAGGCGATTTTTTTACCAATACCGGCGGCGGCTACCCATTCGCGCAACTTGGTGTTAAGCCAGTAAGAATATTTTAACTCCGGAAAGACACGGCTTGCGGGTGTTCGGCGCTCGCCTAATAAGGAGTAGGCTTTGTCGCTGATTGGTAGGCGCTCCATGTCTCCCGTTTTTTGTACCCGAAACTCGATGTTGTACCCCTCCGCCGTTTCTTTTACCTCCTCCCATCGTAATTTTTCAATATCAGAAAAGCGTAACCCTGTGAGCGCTGAAAACAACGCTGCATTTTGAAGGTAGTCCAGTTCGCAAGGTGTCGCCGCAAGCGCTTGCAACTCATCACGCGTCAAAAAGTCCCTTATGGTTTTTTTAGGCTTCTCCCTGCGTGGTTTAGGAAAGTTCGTTTGGATTTGCCCCCCGGATACCGCTTTGCGTACAATGGCCATAAACTTGACAAAATAGGAAATTGTCGTATTGTTGGAAAGTCCCCCGGTGCGTCCAGCGGTTTTATTTCGTGCTTTCGTTTGCAAATAGTGTTGGAAATTGTCGGCAAACTCAGGGGTAACAGACTGAAAAGGAACATCGTTTCCAGTTCCTACAAAATCGGTGAGGTGCTTTAAAGTCTGCTTGTAACCTTTGGCGGTGGAACCCGTTTGTTTTTCGGCCTGGGTAGAAAAGAACACCAAGAAACTTTCTTTGCCTTTTACGGCAGAAATACCGGCTTGCCCGTCCCTTATTTGCACCTCCCTTTTTAATCTGATCGAAGCGGCAAGCGCAAGGGAATTTTCCTTTTCGGTGGTGTCGGCAGGGGTGCGCGGCCTGTCAATATAGTGCAAGTTTAGGAACTCGCGGCGCGTTTCTTTGCCTGTTTCGGGGTGTAAAACAGGGGGGTAAAAGTCTAAATATAGGCTGATGCGGCCTTTGGCTAGTTTCTTTTTACGAAGTGTGACCTTTGAAAATTTCATGTTCCTTGTATCTCGTTTTTAACTTTCGGATACAAAGATAAGTCAAAAAGTACACCTAGGTAACAATGCGGTACACAAGAAAGGCATAAATAGACAAATAGCAAAATAATACCCTTGGTCTTTCACCTGTTTAACAGGCTGATAATCAAGGCGTTTATTTTGCTATTGTTAGTACTTTATTTTGAATTACATATTTTCCGGAATAAACTTATCCAGGTTTTCTGGATACTCTTTGTTGTATTCGTACGTAATCAGGTCGGTGGAGGTAACGATGCCAAGCAATTCGCGGTCGTCATTTACAATTGGAACCGCATGGAACAGGTGCTCCATCAGCAATTCTGCAACTGCGCCAATGTGCTGATCAGGCTCTAATGTCGCAATTTTGGTGGTCATTACTTCACGGATTTTGATGTCCCCTAATTCACTGGCCGCTTTTCCAAGTTTGAAAAAGTCCCAGGAAGTTAACATTCCCACCAACTTGTTATTTTCAAGAACGGGCATGTGGTGAATGTGCTTTCCCAGCATCAAATCCCGCGCCTCAGCAAGGGTATTTTCAGGCGATACCGTTATAACCTCTTTGGTCATAATAGCGGTTACGTATTCGTTCATCATAGGCCGGTGATTTTTTATTTAAATTTACAGTGAAGAAATGGAAATTGCGGCCGAAAATAGGCCCTTTCCGACCAATTCGCCAAACATATAGGTGATTATTTTACTTGCCCAATTCAACAGCCCGCCTACGCGCCGCTTGTGCGCCCTCTATGATGCCCTCGTGCAAATTTTCAGCATTAAATACCCGCAAAGCAGCCTCCGTTGTGCCACCTTTGCTGGCCACCTTGGCGATCCAGTTTTCGCACGATAAATCAGATTTATTGTACAAATCTACCGCCCCGGTAAAGGTTTGACTCACCAGCAATTCGGCCTCAGAAGCCGAAAAACCCATGCTTTTAGCGGCTTCAATCATGGCATTCATAAAAAAGTACACGTAGGCCGGACCCGATCCAGAAATGGCCGTAGCAGCATCTATTTGGCTTTCCTGTTCTACATAAACGGTTTTTCCGGTGGTGCTCAACAGGTTTTGCACCATGACCAACTCAATACGGGTAACCATATCCGAACTGGTAAATGCGGTGACACCGGCCCCAATTTGCGCAGGTAAATTAGGCATGGCCCGGATCACCTTTTGTACCCCCAGGGCTTGCATGATCGTTTCGAGCCGTACACCCGCCATAATGCTGATAAATACCTGGCCTGGCTCTACCAAATCGCGTATTTCATCAAAAAGTTTGGCCGCATCCTGTGGTTTTACAGCCAAAATGCACAAATCGGCTTCCGACACACAAAGCCTGGGGTCGCTAAAAAAGCGCCCTTCGTGGGTGGCACTCAATTGATTGGCCTTTTCGTAAGTTCGACACAGCACCATCATCTGATCGGAGGTAACAATGCGGCTGCGCAAAAAACTTTGGGCATAGGTTAGGCCCATATTTCCACCTCCAAGAATCAGTATTTTCATAAAATTGTTTTTAGTATCCCGCAAAAATTCGATTTTGTAGCCAAATTCTACCAACATGTCCACCACAAAATACACATTACTTTTCGTTTGCTTGAGCGCTATACTCCTTTCGGCCTGCCAAACGACACCCAATCCTACTGAAAACCAAGCTACTGTGCAAAATCAACGTCCTGCTTACGCCCTCGCTATACACGGAGGTGCCGGTACGCTCTCCCGCGCCAACATGAGCCCGGAAAAAGAAAACGCTTACCGCGCTGCCCTGGATTCGGCTTTGCTGATTGGCGAAACCATTCTTAAAAATGGCGGTACCAGCCTCGATGCAGTCACCCAAACGATTGTTTTTCTCGAAGATTGCCCGCTTTTCAATGCCGGACGCGGCGCCGTGTTCAACCATGACGGTAAAAACGAACTCGATGCCAGCATCATGGAAGGCTCCGGACAAATGGCGGGTGCGGTCGGCAGCGTTTCAACGGTTAAAAATCCGATCCTGCTCGCACGGGCGGTCATGGAAAAATCGTCCCATGTGCTCCTGACAGGCCTTGGCGCCGAACAATTTGCCCGCGAACAAGGCATTGAAACGGTAGACGCCAAGTGGTTTTACACCCAGGAACGCTGGAACAGCTTGCAAGAAGCCATGGAGGAAGAAAAACAGGCTGGAAAAACAGGCGCAATTGACGCTCCTCCAACGGATTATAAATTTGGCACCGTGGGCTGTGTGGCACTCGACCATGCAGGCAACCTCGCGGCAGGCACCAGCACGGGCGGTATGACCAACAAACGCTGGAACCGATTGGGCGACTCCCCCATCATCGGCGCGGGCACGTATGCGTCTAACGATGCCTGTGCTGTATCCTGTACCGGACATGGCGAGTTTTTTATCCGCTATGCCGTGGCGCACGATGTTTGGGCAATGATGGCGTATAAAGGCCTTTCTGTTGCGGAGGCCGGAGATGCGGTGGTTAATAAAAAATTGGTAGAAAAAGGAGGCGAAGGCGGCTTGATTGCGGTCGATAAAAACGGAAATATTGCGTTGCCTTTTAATTCGGAAGGCATGTACCGGGGTTATGCCAAACCAGGCGAACGTAAAGTATTGATTTATAAAGAGTAATCCCAAAAGAAATTACTCCAGGGGATGCAGCAACATATCCTCCAACTGCCTGAAAACCACCACCATTGCAAGGCCTTTCGCGGAAAGTTGATACTCAATGTGGAGTGGTTTTTGTTGAATTACCGTTTTTATCAGCAATTCCGCCTCTTCCATTTCTTTTAAAGCAACCGAAAGCGATTGCTTGTTCGATTGCGGCAATTGACGCAATAAACTATTAAAACGCAAAGGACCTTGGGACGCCAATTGAAAAATTTGGGGTTTCCATTTGCCCGATAATGTCTTTAAAAGACCTTCTATCGGGCATCCTTCTGGCGGATTATTTTCATTTATAGTGGTCATATTTTTCTGACTAATTGTGTACCATTTTTTTTCGTGAAACCTTTGCCTTGAAACATAAGACAAATAACTATGAAACCAAAAGTAATACTATTTCTTTGTGCAAGTATTTACTTTTCCACCACAGACACCATTTTTGCTCAAACTGTTTCGGTCCAAATGTCATTAAACAAATCCAGTGCCAAGAACCCCTTGGTTTGTCCGCCCCAGGAAGGCGTTTGCAAAACACCCGGATTAAACCAGCCCCAAACCGATAGTTTAGCCCCAACCAAAAACAAACCTGTGCTCGTCCATTATTTCACCGATCCGATTTGCTCCGCTTGTTGGGGTATTGAACCGCAATTGCGGCGCTTAAAACTCGAATATGGCGATTTACTCGAAATTCGCTACCACATGGGCGGCTTGTTGCCCTCCTGGACCGGATTTGACAGCGGCGGCATCAGCAAACCCAGCGATGTTGCCACCCACTGGGATGAAGTAAGTGCCTATTATGAAATGCCCATGATTGGCGATGTTTGGTTAAATGACCCTTTAAATTCTTCTTTTCCTCCTTGCGTCGCCTTTAAAGCAGCCCAAATCCAGAGCGAATATAAGGCAATTGCGTTTATGCGCCGCCTCAGAGAGATGGTTTTTTTAGCGGCAAAAAATATTACCAAGTGGGAATACCTGAATACCGCCGCTTATGAGGCGGGTTTGGATACAGTACAGTTTAAAGCGGATTACTTGGGGCGTGCCCATGAGTTATTTGACGAAGACTTGCGCATTACCCGTCAAATGGGTGTACGCGGTTTTCCGACCCTGTATTTCACCGATGCCGACCAAAACCGCGCGGTAATTAACGGGGTAAAACCCTATCAATATTTTGAGCAGGCTATCATGCGGCTCTTGCCCACTGCGGTCAAAAAAACCATTGATGCCAGTACGCCCCAAAAAGCCTTTGAATTGTACCCGACCCTTACGGCCAAAGAATTTGCGGTGCTCAGCAACCAAAGTTTAGCCGCTGCAGATGCAAGTTTGAATGAATATTATAACGCGCGACAGTGTACCCGTTTTGTTACCCGAAATGGTACACTATACCAGAAACTTTCTGCTGGCAAATAAAATACTTCCTGTTTTATTGCCAGAATCAAGATCAAACCAGGCTTTCTTTTAATCTACTTACACACAACGGGATTGATTCCATGTATTTTATCGCATGGATAACCCGGTCAATTATCCGCATTTCCACAAATTCCTTCCCAATCCGAGCATATCGCGAAAAGGTGTCACCGATCCTCCCCGTTGGTGGCGCCTCTGATCAGGCCATCCCAGCTGCTACCTTTTTATTACCTTTGTGGCTTCACTTAAGTCATGGGGTTTGAATAACCGATCTTCATCCAGTTTATTTGCGTCTAATCATTCGGCCCCAACCGATTGTTTTATGCGTTTTCAGACGCCCATTGCGGACATTCCCTTGCCGGATTGTTTTACAGATCCTTTTTTTTACCAGCCTAATTCCTTCAGTGTGCTCGCTGCCCGGGAATTGCAGGAATATTTATTGAAAGAAGCCCAATGGGATCATAATTTCGGGCTGGATGCCACCCAAAGCGGAATAGCCTACGGAAAAATGTTTGGCGTGCTTGTGGTGCAAAATGCTTCCGGAGAAATCGGTTATTTGCAGGCTTTTTCGGGCAAACTTGCCGGTAAAAACCATCATCCCGGTTTTGTGCCGCCTGTATTTGATTTGTTATTGGAAACCGGTTTTTACCGCCAGGGCGAAGACGAACTCAGTGCCATGAATCGGCAAATTGAAGCCCTGGAACAGGATCCTGCGCTTCAACAATTACGCCTCACCCTCCACGCCGAAACCCAGGAATCAGCACAACAAATCGCCCAGGAAAAAAAACGGATTGCATCGGCGAAAAAAGCCCGCCAACAACAACGCGATGCCACTACAGACCCGGAAGCGCTCCAAACTCTGGAAACGATGCTCGTTCAGCAAAGTATGCACGACCATTACCTGCTGAAAGACCTGAAAAAACACTGGAAAGAACGCCTGGAGCAGTTGCAAATGCAGTTGGATGCCTATGAAATCGCCCTGCAAGACCTTAAAGATACCCGTAAATCAAAATCGGCCGCTTTGCAACAACGGATTTTTACCCAATACCGTTTTTTAAACCAGGCGGGGAAACAAAAAAGTCTGGCCGACATTTTTCAGCAAAACACCACCGCCCAGCCTCCTGCGGGTGCGGGCGAGTGCGCAGCGCCCAAACTCCTGCAATACGCCTTTTTACACCAATTGAAGCCCATCGCCATGGCCGAATTTTGGTGGGGCGCCTCCCCCATCGGCGAAATTCGCAAACACGGCCATTTTTACCCAGCCTGCCGTGGCAAATGCGCGCCCATCCTCGCCCACATGCTCGAAGGCATTCCGCTCGAAGCCCATGCTACCCTGGGCAGCACCGCCATCGACCTGCACATCGAAACCATTTTTGAAGACGAACACCTGCTGGTCGTCCACAAACCGGCTGGATTGCTCTCGGTGCCAGGCAAATCTGTGCATGATTCCGTTTTTTTTCGCCTAAAACAACAATACCCCGACACAACCGGACCATTGGTCGTGCATAGGCTCGATTTAGCCACTTCCGGCCTGATGCTGATTGCCAAAACCAGTGCCGTCCATAAAAACCTGCAAAGCCAATTTATCAAACGCAGCATCCAAAAGCGCTATGTAGCCCTGCTCGACGGCCTACTCACCCAAGACCAAGGCACCATCGACCTGCCCCTGCGGGTCGACCTCGACGACCGCCCCCGCCAAATGGTGTGTTACGAGCATGGTTTATCCGCCAGAACCATTTGGGAAGTCATCGAACGCTGCAACGGCCAAACCCGCGTGCATTTTCATCCCGTAACCGGTCGCACCCACCAGTTGCGCGTACACGCCGCGCACCCCAACGGCTTGAACACCCCCATTGTAGGCGATGAATTATACGGCACCCAAGGCGACCGTTTGATGTTGCATGCCGATCGGGTGGTGTTTTTGCATCCGGTTTCGGGGGAGGAGATGGTGGTGGAAAGCGAGGCGCAATTTTAGTTGTTAGTTGATAGTTGACAGTTGATAGTTGACAGGCCCTTAATCAGTGATAATTAGATACTTATAAAAGGCATGGTATTCCAAAATCATTTCGACTTCGGTGAAGTCATGCATTTGTAGAAATAAATCAATCAGTAATTTCCTACCGACTTCGGAGAAGTCGTGCATTTGTAGAAATAGACCAACAACCCACCCCCTACTGACTTCGGAGAAGTCATGCATTTGTTTATAGGTTGATGACCGAGGTGTAACCTTCCGAGGTGTAACCTTCCGAGGTGTAACCTTCCGAGGTGTCACCTCCAAAGGTTACCGCCCGAGATGTCACCTCCGAAGGTTATTGCCCGAGGTGTCACCTCTGAAGGTTACCAACCGAGGTGTCACCTCCAAGGGTTACCGCCCGAGGTGTCACCTCTGAAGGTTACCAACTGAGGTGTCACCTCCGAAGGTTATTGCCCAAGGTCTGCTAGGCATCTAATATTTGACAACCAAATACTTATAAAAGATATAATATTTCGGCTTCAATTCGACTTCGGAGAAGTCACGCATTTGTAGAAACAAACCAATCGCCAATTTCCTACCGACTTCGGAGAAGTCATGCATTTGTTTAGAGGTTGATGACCGAGGTGTAACCTCCAAAGGTTACCGCCCGAGGTGTCACCTCTGAAGGTTACCAACCGAGGTGTCACCTCCAAGGGTTACCGCCCGAGGTGTCACCTCTGAAGG
>CAIVGO010000178.1 GCA_903905445.1 uncultured Bacteroidota bacterium | reverse complement strand
TGTTTGCCCGGGCGTATTTTGGAGCAAATAGACCTGGAATCGCTTGCCTTGAGTGAAAGTAGTTTTATCGACCCGGAATTAAAGGAGTATTTTTCCGACATTTGTTATGAAGGCAAAACGCAGGAAGATTTGCCGTTTAGGATCACGTTTATCCTGGAGCACAAAAGTGTAGTGCCGGATTATCCGATTATGGCGCAATTGCAGAAATATGTAAGTAATATTTGGACCAAAGATGTACTCCAACGCAAACCACTATCCTTAACCATTCCGATCGTCATTTATCATGGAGAACGTCCATTACAGAAAGAATCGCCGGAAACGCTGTTTAAAGGCGCTCCCGAAGAGCTATTGAGTTTTGTTCCACATTTCGACTATGTACTGTTGGATATTTCGCAAATTGCAACGGAGACGTTGGAGCAGTTGGAGTTTTTGTTTTTGCGGAATATTCTGTTGGCTTGAAACAAAGCCGGAATGCTGCGTATGTGGAGGTTTTTTGGGAAAAAATCATTATTTTTGCACCACAGGTACGTCAAAAGAGCCTTAAATTTGAACTTTTTTATACGCCATAGCAATAGGTTTTGTACAATTGAATAATCAAGATAATTTGCATAAAACCTATTGCGGCGGAGTATAAGGCTACTGTGATTTATTTAAATAGTAGTTCGAAGGTTTTCAACCAAAAATTAAAAGAAATGGAAAACGCATTATCTGCTGCTGAACAACAAGAGATCAAGCCGTTCTTGCTTCAAATGTATGAAGAGTGGATGGAAAAGGGGGAGGTTCAAGGCATGGAAAAAGGTATGGAAAAAGGTATGCTCACCATGCTGGTCGCCTTTATTGAGAACGACCCCAAGTTGGACAATGCCTCGATTGCCAACCTTTTCAAAGTCTCCCCTGAAATGGTGGAGAAGGCGCGTAAGATGGTATCGAAAAAATAGCGGTTGCCCGAAGTAGTTTGTTAATAAAAAGAACTTGCTACCTTTGCAATGAATGAACATTCATTCGTTTCTTTTAAAAAGGTAACCATGTCCAATTCAAAATTCGACCTATTTATTTTCGGTTCCACCAGCGAACTGGTACAAGCGCTTATGCAGGATTACAAGCCCTGGTTTTTGGAGCATGTAGACCGTTTGATTATCACCCAGCGCAGCGAAACATATCCTGCCTTGTACCAGGAGTTCAACCCCATTTCAATTCAGCTGGATTGTGCCAATCCGCAGGAGTTTGGTAAAAATTTGAAAGAGGTGGTGGCTGCATTTGCTACGACCGAACGTCCGATGCATATTTTGCCCACTTACGGCGTATTTAACTGGAATTACGCCCCCAAAAATCCGGTATTTGCGTACCGGGAAGACGGTTATCAGGTGAACCTGAATGCCCGTTTACAAATCATTGATGCATTTAGAGGCTATCCCAATGCCCGTTTTCATTTGTTTGGTTCCTTGTTTGCCAACTTTCCATACACCGGCGATTATGCCTTGAGCATGTGGTACATCAACCAGTTGCCCAAAAACAGCGAATACAAAGACCTTGATTTGATCATTTACAATTTGGGCGGTATGAAAACCCGTTTTTGGAAATGGGAAGCAGGTCCCAAAAACAACCCGTTCGTGTATGACCGCTTGCCGACGGATAAAATTGTGGAGACAGGCTTTAAAAATCCGGCCAATCGGGGTGTTTTTACCTTTTATCCTACTGTAGCGGCGCGGATTGCTTGCTTTTTGGGTCGGAAAGGGGTGCGGGTGTTATAGGGTTGAGCAAATAGGCCTATTCTTTCCAAATTTTAAAGGTCGTTGACGCATCCGCGCGTGTTACCAGCAAGCAGTACATACCCTTGGGCAAATTAGAAAGGTCGGGGATCGTCGCGGCTTTGCCTGTATAATGCACTTTCCCAAAGATATCAACCAATAAAAACCGTTCGTCGCCTTTCAGGTTGGATACTTGTATGCGGCTGGAAAACGGGTTGGGGTAAACCTGCATGTCGTCTTGCTGGCTAAGGTCGTTCAAGCCACTGACTAATCCGCAATACGCGCTGCGTGGATTGGCCACCGAACTGCAGGGGAAACCGTATTTGCTTTCAGGATACACCACTTGTGGGTTGTCTGTTTGCACCAAAGGATGCAATCCGGTGGGCATATTCACCTGTTCCGGGCCTCCATTGCCCAACGCGACGGCTTTTCCGGCCAAATTTCCATGAAAAGTGTAATCGCACAGGGCATCTATCAGCCGGTAATAAGCATAGTAATCCAAGGCGTCAAAGGCATTGTACGTGGTAGGCATATCATGCCCGGTGGTGTAAGCATACCCATTCAACGTGCTTGCTTTTACCGTGATAAAATCTTTTTCTGCTGCGCTAATATTGATATTGGAAAAAATATCGATGGCCATTCGGTGGTCATTGACGGTGTCGTCGTCGTACACTTCCATCAGGAATTTGGTGTCAAGCGGAAACGATTGTAACTGCGTTTGGCTGATGTTGTACGCATACCAGGGTGCCGATGCATGGATATAACGGCCCTGATTGCCCCAATTGTTTTCTGTAAAACACTGATAAGCAATGGCAATACTGGCCCCACCGCCAAAAGAATGGCCCATAAATCCAACTTTGCTCGTATCAATGATATTCGAATAGCTGCGTGCGGCCTGGCGAAAACCCGCCAGCAGGTTCACATAACGTGCATCAACAGATACACCCGTGGTTTGGTACGGCACAAAAACGAGCGCATATCCCTTTTTTGCTACAAAATTCAACAACCCAATGATGTGCGATGGGATATTGCCGCCATAAGCATGGCTATAAAACAAGGTCGGTACTTTGGTCGTAACATCCTTTGGATAATAAATTTTAATGTCTTCCGTACTGAAATACGGGTTGGGAAAGGAAATAATGCCTACGGAATGCGTTCCATCTGATCCGTACCCACTGCTTGGGACCGGAATATTAGGGTCGTTGTATTGATACTGGCTAAAGGCAAGGGTGGCTGTACAAAAGAGCAAAAGCAGAGAAAGGCGTAATTTCATAGTTGATATTTTTTCTTTTGACGGTGGTAAACGGCAATGGTTTAATGGAAGTTACTTTTTTTATACCTATATATGCTTATTTTTGTTCCTTAAAACCACACCCACATGCCACCTCCATTCAAATACAACGCACCTGTTTCTATCTGCTTAACGCCGGTTCTTTGGGCGATTTTGCTCGCTTTTTTGCCTCAAGATATCAAGGCCCAATGCACCGGTACACCAACCGCCGGTCAAACGCTTGCATCTACCGCCCAAGCCTGTGCGGACATTCCGTTTACGCTTTCTACCGATCAAAATTATATGGAAATCGGGTTGGTCTTTCAATGGGAAAGTGCTCCGGATGGGGTGTTTTGGACGAATGTAATCGATGGCTTAAGCCCCACACTCCTCCAAATACAAACAACCGACCTTTATTATCGGCTTAAAGTTACTTGTTTAAATTCGGGTGCATTTTCCTACTCCACGCCCTTGCTGGTGCCCATGCGCCCCGAACCAACGTATTATACTGGCACGTTTCCTTACCAGCAAAGCTTTGAAAATAACTGGAAAAACGGTTGTGGCTTAAAAGACTTGCCCGCCGATCATTGGGAAAGTGTGCCCTCCAGTGGGGTGCATTCCTGGCGACGCGCGGATCAAGGTGCCAGTGCTGAGTGGTTTGACCAAGGCGTTTATGGCACCGATTTTATCGTGGGCGCTTCCGAAGGGCTACAATATGCGCGTTTTCATACCATCCTCGGGGCACCCCTGGATTCGGGCTATTTGGAACTATACTTAGATTGCAGCGGCGGCACAGCGTCCAAAATGCTTTCTTTTGATTTAAACGACCACGATTCCCCCGATTTTTTGAAAATTCTGCTTTCTGTAGACGGTGGGGCAAGTTTTTCGGTGATGGGTCAAACCTCCAGTATAACGCAAACCGCTGGCTGGGAGCGTTTTATCTTCCCATTTAATGCGCAGTCTCCCACCACGGTGTTGCGCATCGTTGGCATGGTGGGTGCTGCAACGGGTACCTCCGATATTGGTCTGGATGATCTTGTGGTGGCCGATTATGCGGCCTGTTCGGGTGTTCCCGCACCTGCAAATACCCTTGCCTCGGTCGCCGAAGCCTGTATCGGTGTAAAATTCCAACTTTCGCTCGATCAACCGTATACGGCGGCCGGTTATAACTACGCCTGGCAGTATTCTTATGATAGTTTAAACTGGTTTTACACTTTCCCGACGCAAAATCAGGAGGATTTGGGCTTTTCACAGTCCTTAGCCAGTTGGTACCGTTGTGCAATTACTTGTGCAAACGGTATAGATACTATTTTTTCTAAATCCTTGAAAGTCAGCATGTTCGAGCCGGAATATTATGCCGCCGGACTGCCATTTGTGGAGCAATTTGAACAACCCTGGCTATCTGCCTGCGGTGAAAAAGACCAACCCAGCCCGTATTGGTACAATTTCCCATTCAAGGAGGAGGCACGCTGGAAATACAGTTCGGATTACACCAATGTGCTGCCGCCAGCCACGCCTTTATCGGCTGAAGGGGAAAACTATGCCATCCTGGGTGGTTCGTCCTGGGTTACGCCCAATGCAGACTTATCGGTGTACCTCGATTTGAGCGCGGGCAATTCGGAGCGCAAACTCCTGTTTGATTATTGGTCGGACCAAGGTTTTGGGAAATATTTCACCGTAGCGCTATCTACCGATGGCGGAAATAACTTTACCCTTTTGGGCGATTCGATGGCCCTTTCACCGGAATGGACTACCAAAACGCTGTATTTCACTTCAAATTCAGCCAAAACCATTGTGCGTTTTCGTGGAAATATTCAGGATCAAGCAGTTTTAGCCATCGATCATATCCGGCTCGTCGACCGGACCATATGCAGTGGAACCCCTGTTTTGGCACAAACCTTAGCCTCGGATACCGCATTTTGTGTACCGAC
>CAIVGO010000177.1 GCA_903905445.1 uncultured Bacteroidota bacterium | reverse complement strand
TTTAAAAACAAATTGCCCTTCCATATTGGGGTAATACATCCCTTGCTCCATCATGCGTGGCGTCATAAACATTTCGCCATAGGTACTGGTAGGCGGGTAACCAAAATCGGTGTCTTCGCCCTGTTTTTTTGCGTGGTAACCGCCGTGACAACCCGGATTGATAAAGGCTAGTTTTTCGGCAAAAGTACCATTGGAATGCAGTTTGGTGGTCAAAATACCGCGATTCGGGTCTTCAGAGGGTTGTACCACGGCCGCGCCAGCGCCATCGCCAAAAATAACTGTCACTGCGCGGCCACGGGTAGAAAAATCAAGCCCCATGGAGTGCATTTCCGAACCCACCACCAACACATTTTTGTACATGCCCGTTTTAACAAACTGGTCGGCGATAGAAAGCGCGTATACAAAACCACTGCATTGGTTGCGAATATCCAGTGCGCCGACTTCCTTATGGGCGATGCCTAACTCCCGCTGCATCAAAACACCGCAACCCGGAAAATAATAATCTGGACTCAAGGTTGCAAAAATGATGAAGTCAATGTCTTCGGGTGTTGTGCCCGCGCGTTCGCACGCAAGTTTAGCCGCCTCGGCGCCCATGGTCACCGTTGTTTCTTCGTGCTTAATCCCGTACCGACGGGCTTGAATACCGGTCCGCTCTTGTATCCATTCATCGGTGGTATCCATCACTTTTGCTAAGTCATCGTTGGTTACCACCTGGGAAGGTAGATAATGGCCAATACCGGCAATTTTACTTTGTAGCATGGTTGTTAAGTTTGTTTTTACTGGTAGGATATGGCAAAGTTGATTGTTTTTTGGAAAATATTTTAATCAATCTTTACCCATTTCCCCGGTTGGCTAACCAAACGCCTAAAATGGTGAGTCCCATGCCCACCCCTTCCAGCCAACTCAGGTGCTCACCCAGCAACAACCAGCCCAACAAGATGGCGACTACCGGATTAATATAGGTGTACAAGGAGGCCACCGTTGCGCTCAGGTGTTTCAATACGTACATATATAAGGTAAATGCCAGTGCAGAACCAATTACGCCTAGGTACAATACCGCCAGCCAGGAGGCGGTATGATTTTGTATCGTGTGGGTTTTATCAAACAACGCACTCAGCACAAAGCCCCCGATTCCGCCAGCGGTAATTTGCAAACCGGCATTCATGATCGGCGAAACATCTTTGCTGTTAAATCGCTTCGACATGACGGTGCCCAGCGACCAGGTAAAACAAGAGCCAAAACAACCTGCAATGCCCCAGGCGTAAACGGGATTGGCAAAATCCTTCCAGCCATCGCTAAAAATAATGCCCAGACCACTAAAACCCAACAAAACACCCGCAACCATATAGCCGTTGATGCGTTCGGGGCCACGCCACAACCAATTAATGGCCAATACAAAAACGGGCGTCAGTGACCCGATCACCGCCGAAAGTCCAGAGGATACAAATTGCATGGCCCAGGTAATAAATCCATTCCCGCCTGTGATGGTGGCGATCCCCGTAAGCGCCTGTTTCCATACATAGGCGCGGTTGGGTACATGCGTTTTTCCGCTTGCAAAAGCCCAACCCATGAGTAGCATCCCTGCAATGGTTTGCCGAATACCCACCAGCAAAAAAGGAGGGAAATCATGCACCGCAAATTTTATTGCCGTGTACGTGGTGCCCCAAATAATGCAAATGGCGGCAAGGGCTAGAAATGCCCGGGTACGGGGATCAGTGCTTAACATGGGGCAAAAGTTTGAAAAATTTACCGAAAAACAGCAAATTCTACATTATTTTAACCCTGTATTTGAAAATACAAACCAGGCTTAATCTACCCGATTCACACTGTTCACCCCGTCAAAGGTCTTTAACGCCATGATTGCGCGTTGCAACTGGTCGATATTGGCTACAACCAGCCCAATACGGCCCTCAAAGTAGCCCGCATCGCCACTGATTGAAAAAGAACGGATGTTGATCCCCAAGCCCGCAATCCGGTCGGTGAGCTGTTGAATTACGCCCGGACCACTGTCAATGCCGGTCACAATAATGTCGGCCACAAAGTCCGATTTTACGGTAAGTCCCCATTCCGCTTTAAGGATGCGGTGGGAATAATTGACCAACAAGTGGTTGGCATTCGGGCAAGTACTGCGGTGTATTTTTAGCCCGCCTTGAATTAAGACAAAACCAAAAATCGGATCGCCTTGCACGGGGTTACAGCAAGTGGCAAAAGTATATTGATAATAATTGCCGGGTTCGCCATTAATAATGACTTCCGGCCGATGTCCCGTTTTTGGTTTAGGGGCAACATAGGTGTCCGATACGTTGGCAGGTGCCTCGGTTCGGGCTATTTTTTCTTCCACTTCCACCAGTTTAGCGCCATCTGCCCGGAAGCGTTTGAGTTCGCCCAGATCAACCTGTTGCAAATGAATGGCGCTCAAAAACTCCATGCGGTTGGGGAAACCAAACCACTTGGTCAGCATATCCACATTTTCCTCTACCGGTACTTTATAGCCATTGAGTTTGCGCTCCAGAATTTCTTTTCCGTAAGCCGCCTGGTCGCGTTTCGCTTCTTTCAATGCCTGGCGAATCCGGTTTTTGGCTTTAGCCGTCACCACAAATTGCAGCCAGTCTTCGGTAGGTTTTTGATTTTTTTGGGTAATCACCTGCACTTGATCGCCACTTTGCAGCACATACGAAATCGGCACCAAGCGGTTGTTGATTTTCACCGACTGGCAGGTACAACCCAAATCGGAGTGGATGCTAAAGGCAAAGTCGAGCGCCGTAGCACCTTCCGGCAATATTTTCATTTCACCTTTCGGCGTGTAAACATGCACGCCTTCGGCAAACAGA
>CAIVGO010000176.1 GCA_903905445.1 uncultured Bacteroidota bacterium | reverse complement strand
CAAGGTGCCAAACGTATTTTCGTGTTTGGGCAAGGACGCGGAAAGACGCGCCTGGCGGTGTAGTACCGACATGGCGATAGAAAAATGCGGCGATACATGGCGCACAATACCCACAATGCCTTTGCCCGAAACGACTGCCATGTTGGGCGTTACCCCATCCTTACTGCCGCGGTTGAGGGTAATCCAGTTGTTCACACTGGAAATTGAATTGCTGATCACGCGTGCAGCAATAAAACGATATTCCGGGCGTACCGATTTATGGCGAATAGAGTCGACCGTACTGATCGTATCATACAAAACTCGATAAAAGGTATCGCGGTATGGCATTTGCAACACACGCGCATTGGCAAGGTCTTCCATCAGCAGCGCGTTTTCCCGGGTCAAACTATCGACACGTTGAGTCAACCCAAAATAATCGCGCACTACCTGTCGGCGTTCCATCAAATTACCGCCCATCAGCGTACTAGTATGGGAAAAAATGGCATTTTGATCGGCATTAAAGCGGACGACAATATAGAAACAACATACCTCCACCAATACGAAGGTTACAAAGCCTCCATTTCGAATAAAAAGTTGAAGGAGGTTACCCATTGGTCCGTTTAAACGCTTTTACGATCGATCAGAAATGAATATTGGTGTGAATTGGTCAAAGCCATTCCTGTTCCACGTACAACCGCACGCAAGGGATCGTCGGCAATGTGCACTGCCAATTTGGTTTTTAACTCCAATCGTTTGTCCAAACCGCGCAATAATGCACCGCCACCTGTCAGGTAAATACCCGTTTTGTAAATATCAGAAGCCAATTCTGGTGGGGTCATTTCCAGTGCCCGCAAAATGGCATCCTCAATTTTACTGATGCTTTTATCCAATGCATAGGCTACTTCCTGGTAGCTTACTTTAATTTGCTTTGGAATACCGGTCATCAAATCTCGGCCGTTCACCGCGTAATCAGCCGGTGGAACTTCCAATTCGTGCAGCGCAGAGCCCACATGGATTTTAATTTGCTCGGCAGTCCGTTCTCCGATGAGCATGTTGTGCTCCCGTTTCATATATCCCATGATGTCATTGGTCAATTCATCGCCCGCAATCCGGATAGATTGATCGCAAACAATGCCCGACAAAGCAATCACGGCAATTTCAGTTGTACCGCCGCCGATGTCAATGATCATGTTTCCAATCGGCTCTTCAATATTCAACCCAATCCCCAAAGCAGCAGCCATAGGCTCATGAATGAGGTAAGTTTCTTTGCTATCCACGTGGTCGGCAGAATCAAAAACCGCGCGCTTCTCCACTTCCGTAATACCGCTGGGGATACAGATGACCATTTTCAAGTGACTGAAAAGGGTGTTGCGTTTTCCTACCATGCGAATCATGCTTTCAATCATGGCTTCTGCAGCCTGAAAGTCGGCGATCACACCGTCTTTCAAGGGACGAACAGTTTTGATATTTTCATGGGTTTTTTCATGCATTTGCATGGCGCGATGTCCCACTGCGATGGTTTCTCCGGTACGACGATTAATAGCCACGATAGACGGTTCATCTACAACCACCTGGTCGTTTACCATAATCAGGGTATTGGCGGTGCCGAGGTCAACTGCTAATTCCTGCTTAAAAAATTTGAGAAAGTTCAATGCTAAATCGTATTTTAAGAATGTCTGAGGAATAAAAGTGATGCGCTATGAAGCGTTTGCTTGATTTATGGAGCCAAATTGCTGTTTTAAAAAAACAAAATCCCTTCGGTTGCAAAATTAGAAAACAAGCGCGCAAAACTACACAGGTTTTTCCTGTATTTTGCGTACAAAAATGTAAAATTTACTAAAAAAAGTGTATCCCTTACACAAAAATTAGGTGTTCTCCCTCCTAAGCACCGGCCGTAACGAGCCAAAGGTCTTCCGGTTTTAAATATTCCTGCGCAAGTTCCTGCAAAATTTCAGGTGTGATGTTCCGAATACTTTCCACCATATGATCAAAATCGGCTTTGGTTTGGTTTTCAATGATCAATCCACGCACTACATCGGAGGTGTTCAGCGGTCCATCCAGGCCATTCAAAATCATGCCGAGGAGGTAGTTTCTAACCATATGGAGTTCCTGCTCATCGACCGGTTTTTCGCGCAGCAGTTTCAACTCGGCATATATTTGTTTGATGGTGGCTGCTGCTTTGTCGCGATTTACCTCGGTAGCGATGTAAAAACAGCCATCATTCAAGTAGTGGTCGCTGCTCGAGTATATATTATAGGTGTAACCGCGTTTTTCTCGAATATTGGTCATCAGGCGCGAACCAAAATAGCCCCCTAAAATGGTGTTGAGCACAAAAAAGCCATGCGCATGCGGGTGGTGCCGATTGAAGGTGTTTCGACCTATTTTGATGGCGGTTTGCAAAGAGGATGCCATCGGAATGGTGATTTTTTCCGGCAGGATGGAAGGGGCTTTAAATGGGAAATCGGGTTGCATGCCCACACGCCGATCTTGTCCAATGCCAGCATTGAGTAATTGAATGATTTCTGTATCGATGCGACCACTGGCAATGATGACGGCATTCTTGGGCGTGTACCATTGCTCGTAAAATGCCACCAAGTCACTGCGGTCGAGTGCCAGGTAATCATCCGGGGTAGAATTGTACCCATAAGGATGGTGTTCGCCAAAGATGAGTTCGGTGATTTTTCGGTATGCCAGGATTTCAACTTTTTCCAAATCAACCAGCAATTCCTGGATGCTGGTCCGTTTAAATGTTTCCAGTTCTGAAGCTGGAAAGGCGGGTTGTAGCAGCACTTCCGCCATCACCGGGATTACCTGGGCAGCATATTTTTTTAAGGAAAACAGAACAATGTTGGTCGTGTCTAAATTGTTTGGTGTATTCAGGGAAGCGCCATAAAAATCAAAAAACTCGGCAATCTCGGCTCCTGTTCGCTGGGTAGTGCCTTCGCGTAACAGGCGTGCACAGGCGCGTGCAACCATGCGCTTGCGCTCCTGCGGCCGACCAGCCCGATACACCAATTCAATTTTTACAATTTCCTGGTCTGGAAAATCAAGCACATAAACCGGTATGCCATTATCGAGGGTTAAATATTCAGCTTGCGGCAAATCAAGGCGGACAGATTCGAGTATTGGGGGCGCTATTTTTCGGTTCAACATGCAGTTTGGATCGTGTGGATACAAATTAGGCCATTCATTTGACCAAATTAAAGGGTGTATGGCGGTTTATTTGAAGCAAAGGAGGGCAAAAGTACTTTTTTTATGATTTTTCAACATGTTGTTAGCTATTTTAAACGAAAAGCCCGCCGAAGGATTTTACTTTTGCACATAATTTCAACTTAGCCAAATTGTAAAACGCTAGATTAAACAATTTTTTAGCGTGTTCTGTTCATTTGGCACTTGCCCCAAGTTATACCACATCACCTTTCAGCTACACAAAACGATATGAAATTCAGCGTTTCATCCTCTGAACTACTGAAACAATTACAGATCGCCAATGGCGCCATTGGCTCCAATCCGGTGCTCCCGATTTTGGAAGACTATCTGTTTAAAATTGAAAATAAGCAACTTACCATTTCGGCTACTGATCTCGAAACCAGTATTTCAACTTCCATTGAGGTATTGGCCGATGATGATTTTGCAGTCGCAATTCCAGCCAAGATTTTGCTTGATACCCTCAAAGCGTTGCCACAACAGCCGGTAACGTTTACGGTGAATGAGGAAAACTATGGCATCGAAATCACCTCTTCGTACGGAAAGTACAAATTGGCGGGTGAAAATGGCAGCGAATATCCCAATATTCCAGAACCGGATGGCGTGGATACGGTGAAAATTAACAGCCAGTTTTTGCTGGAAGCGATCAATAAAACGGTATTCGCTACCTCAAGTGATGAATTGCGCCCTGCTATGACCGGCGTATACTTCCAGGTGGAATATAATAAGTTGATTTGTGTGGCAACTGACGCCCATAAATTGGTAAAATACACCACCCATCAATTGGCCGGTGATGTAAGCACGACCTTCATTGTGCCTAAAAAAGCACTGAACCTGCTTAAAAATGCACTGCCAGCAAACGATGCAGTGACCATCTCGTTCAATAAAGCCAATGCGTTTTTCTCTTTTGGTAGCATGAACCTGGTTTGTCGCCTGATCGATGCACGCTATCCAGACTACAACGCAGTTATTCCGGTCGACAATCCAAACAACATGACCACCAACCGGGCTGATTTCCAAAATTCACTCAAACGGATCGCGATTTATGCAAATAAAACGACCAATCAAGTAGTTTTGGATATCACTGATAAAAGCCTCACGGTTTCTGCCCAGGATCTTGACTTCTCGAATGAAGCAACGGAGCAGATGCCTTGCAATTTTGACGGCGAACCGCTTCGTATCGCGTTTAACGCCAAGTTTATTGTCGAAATGCTCGGCGTACTCGATGGTGAAGAGGTGAAAATGGAGTTTTCTACGCCCTCCCGTGCAGGTATCCTCACACCCGTGGAAGAAAAGAACAACGACCGCGATATTCTAATGCTGGTGATGCCGGTGATGCTCAACAACTAATTGATTTACTTGAATATATAAAAAAGCGGTGGCACCTAAACAGGGTGTCACCGCTTTTTTTATGCTCCTTAAGTGTGTAAAACAGCACGATTTTGTAGGCGATGACACCCATGCTCGCATCGGTGTCATCGCGCTTCAAAAAACTATTGTTTTACAAACCGGCCGGTGTACTGGGTTGCACCCATGCGCATACTTACAACATACGTACCAACAGGAAGCTGTTTCACTTCAAGGCTTGTTTGCCATTCCGTTGTGTTTTTCTCGATCAACAAGGATTTTATTACTTTGCCCGTGTTGTCGGCGATGGAAATGGCTACCCGACCGTTCCAGTCATTTTGAATATTGGTTTGAATCCAATTGGTAGTCGGATTCGGGCTTAATTCCAAGGACAGTTGTTTCAAGATACTGTTTGTGCCAGTGGTGCCAAATTCATATGCGCCAATATCCGGCAAACCTACCCGCGGATTGCCCAAAATATCTACGCTTGGTGCTCCTGAAGCAACGCCTTTATCGATGCAAGGGCTGCCTGGCAATAAGCGGTAGTTAAAGTTTCCTGGATCTTCAAACAACGGATCAGCGCCATTAATGTCTGAACCTACCACAAAAAATGCATCTAAAGTATTGTCTGTTACAAAATTACCGCCAGTTGACAATACGGTTGGGCTACCAGCTTCCACCTCATAGTTGGTGCCAATGTTGCTCAGGATCGAATTTTGAATTTGCATTTCTGCTGAACCATTATCGCCTTCAAATTGTGCGATACCTGCCCCTAAAGTGGCAGAGTTGTCGACAAATGTGCTGTTGCTAACATTCAAACGAGCGGTCTTCTCTCCCGATGCATTTGAAGAAATGGCGCCACCAGCCCCGTCACTAAAGTTGGCATTGGCTGCAAAAAGGGAGTTGGTTATCGTGACATCCGCATTGTTGATGTTTAATGCGCCCGCTTGCATAAACGCAAGGTTTTCACGGAATGTACAACGGTCGATATTCAAAATGGACAAATCAAGGCTGTCTTCTGAAATATCAACGGCAGCACCAAAATTGGCCGAATTGGCAAAAAACACGGAATTGGTGATATCTGCCCGGATGCCCGAGGATACATTGATCGCACCGCCAATATCATCTGCATTGTTCTCGTTAAAAGTACAATTTTCAACAATCAGGCGGGTCGAATCATTTTGATTGAAAATAGCCCCACCAAAGCGCGCCAGGTTGGTCGAAAACGTGGAGTTTTTTACCGTTACTTTGGCAATAAAGCCATTGATCAAAGCACCGCCACTGGTAGTTGCCTGGTTCAAATTAAAGGTATTGCCATCCAAAATTACATCCGATGTACTGCCAAAATTGGCCATTACAGCACCAAAATTGGCTTTTTCATTTTCAAACAGGCATTTTGAAACGGTTACTTTGGAATCGCCATTGTACATGGACGCACCAGAAGAAGGCGCTACGTTACCTGAAAATTGGCTGTTTTTTATCTCACAGTTTGTTTTGAAATTGTAAACAGCCGTGCCACCGTAATCAAGTGCGGTGTTTTTTTCAAACAAACAACTGTCGATAACAAATGAACTGATGTTTTCGCGGCCATCGCTGTAAATACCGGCTGCGTTGGAGGCGTTGTTGTTGCGGAACGTGCAGTTTTTTATGGTAAAATTGGTTTGCCAGTTATATATGGCACCACCATAACCATCGGCAATATTGTTTTCAAACAAGCAATTGTCAATCACAAACGAATTGCCACCTTCCCGTCCGTCGTTGTACATCGCAGCTGCAGTAGATCCTGTGTTGCCCCGGAACGTACTGTTTTTCAAAACAAAGGTCGATTGCCAAGTAAACAGACCGGATGTAAATTGTCCGGCAATGGTTTTGTTGTTTTCGAATAAACAAGAATCTACGACAATGCCTTTGCAGGATTGTGGGTACAAGGAGCCGCGGGTGGTGATGTTATTGCGGAAGGTGCAATTTTTAATCGTTGCATTGTTGGACGTCCGCAAGTACAAACCAGCAGTTTGTGAAGTGGCGGTGTTTCCATCAAAAACACAATTTTCAATGATTAAGCCAGCCGAAGCGGCATCCAGTGCTGCCATACCACCACCTGAAACCGCTGTATTTTGGGTAAAGAAACAGTTACGAATGGTGAGTTTGGCCGCTGCAACCAAACCACCGCCGCGTTTTGTCAAGTCTGGATCGGCGGTTGCTGTTTTGGTAGCACCGTTGCGAATGGTAAAGCCATCCACGATTGCCCGTAAGCTGGCATTTGTTTGGTAAACAACCAAAACGTGCCATGAATTGTCGGATTTGTTCAAGGCGAGGCTGTCCGTTAAGTCGTCGCCATTAATGTCCCCATTCAAAATGGTCACATTGGTCACAAAATTGCGTTGTGCAAGGGTCGTTTCAGTGCCTGCAAAACCGCCGTACAAAGCAACACCTGAAGCCAGTTCGAACGACTTGTTGGGCGTGGTTGCTGTATTGGGTTTGTACACTCCTGATGCTACCCAGATCTGACTATTGGCGGTAGCAGCGGTTAACGCAGCATCAAGGTTGTTGTAAGCATCGGCCCAGGTTGTGCCATTGTTTGCGCCTAATGCGCCGCTTTTTACATAAATTACCTGTGCATTGAGTGCCAGCGTGGTGCAGCATAGGAAACTTATGCGCAATGTCCATTGGAAAAATTGTTTCATGTTGTGGTGCAAATGTTTTTGTTTGTAATATTAGAAAGAGGCTCTGTTCGAAACAAAGTTGCAAAAAAAACTATTTTGGGAAGGAGGATTTAGACCAGTTTGCCTAATTGGAGCAAATTTGTTCTAAAATGCGTTGCATCTCCGTTTTCCAGGCTTTGCCACTACCCACGAAATTGTTGTGCATAAAACTGAAAATCAACACCTTACCTTTTCTTGTAATCAAATACCCGCTCAAACATTGCACCCCACTCATGGAGCCCGTTTTTGCATATATATAAGGTGTCGCCTGGGTGTTTTTATACCAGCCTTTCAATGTACCCTCTGTTCCCCCCGCTGGGAATAAATCGAAAAGGCGTTCCCTTGGCTGTGTTTGCCAAAGCCGATAAAGCAAGGCGACATTGTTTCGGGGGGTATTCAGGTTATACCGCGACAATCCGCTACCGTCCACCCAACGCAATTTTTGCGGCAAAAATGAAAACAGGCTGTCCTTCGCCCATTGTATCAAGGTATCTTGGTTAAATAATCCAGTTTTTTGGCCAGCACATAGCAGCAGCAATTGTTCTGCAATGAAATTATCACTCTGATGCATCATACGGCGGTAAACAGTATCGACCGGTGTTCCGTACCACGTTTTTTGGTCGCCTTTGGCTTCAGCGTTGAGTTGAACAAATGGTCGATGTAAGGTGTCGCTTAATAAGGCGCCAACATAATCTGCGGCCTGTTGGATCGGTACCCGGGCCTCATAATTGGTCCAATTGTGTTGTGGATTGTAACTCAAACGGTTTTGTGCTCCAAAATATAAGGCATCTTTCGGTTGTTT
>CAIVGO010000175.1 GCA_903905445.1 uncultured Bacteroidota bacterium | reverse complement strand
GGCGTAAGCCCGGTATGCCGTTTGAAAACATCACGGAAATAATTCAAATCCTCATACCCGGTGCTAAACGAAACCTCCTTGATATTGTCTTTCCCGGCCTCTAAAAGTTGTTTGGCATGTTCAACTTTTACCCGTTGAATGTATTCGGAGGGTGTATTTCCTGTGGCAGATTTAAAACGCCGAATAAAGGAGCGTTCACTCATGGCTATTTTTTCCGAAACCTCAGAAACAGTGATTTTGGCCTGAGCATTGGATTCAATAAATTCCTGCGCTTTTAAAATATCGGCATCCTGATGCGCTTTTTGAGTAAAAAAGATGGCGTATTGTTGTTGGTTATCCTTGCCTTTATCTACCAAAAACATCTTTGCGCAGTAGTTGCCGAGCACTTTTCCGTAATATTTCTCGATTAAATAGATACTGAGGTTCATAAACGACATGGTTGCGCCGCCTGTGATGATATGACCATTGTCTACAATCAGTTTTTCATCATGCAGTTTTACCTTAGGGAATAATTGTCGGAACAAATTGGAAGCAAACCAAGATGTAGTCGCGTCGCGGTCATCGAGCAAACCCGTGGCTGCCACAAAAAAAGCACCCGTACAACTGCTACAAATGGCAGCGCCCCCATCGTGTTGTTTTTTTATCCACTGAATCAGCGCTTGATATTCGTGCAGCATTTCTGCCAAATCGCCTACCACCGCAGGTAAAATCACGATATCCGCTTGCACCGCATCGGAAAGATTCAAATGGCATTGAATGGGGAATCCATTGTTTTGTACCAGATTTTGTTCCCCTATGCTCATCAGCTGAACGGTGAATATTTTGCGATCCTGCTCCTTGGGATACAATTGATTATGAAAGTTTTGTGCATAATGCAGGATGTCCATTATGCCAATGATGGACGCGGATACGCAGTTGGGAAACACTGGAATAATTACGTTCATACGTACTTTTTTGTTGGCAAATATACCCCGGTTGATTGGCAATTTTGCCATACCTGCCCCCAAAAGTAATCCCAGACCTTTGCGTCATTCAATCATCATTCAATCTGATCAAGATGGACAAAATTTTAAATGTCGGACGGTACATTCTCCCCCTTTCTTTTTTGCTTTATGTTGGCTTGCACCTTGGCAAACCGGAGGTAGGCGCTGCATTTGTGCCTGATTTTATTGCATTTCCGCTTTTTTGGAATTATCTCACGGCGATGTGCATCGCGCTGTTTATCATCAGCGCGGTGTTGGGCAAGTACGACAAATTGGCCTATACCTGTATGTCGGTTTATGTGATCCTGATGGCCGTGCTGGTGCATATTCCACGCGCCATGGGCCACGAAATTGGTGCCGAAATTATGGCCGAAAACCTTGCCCGCGAAATGGAACTGGAAATGGTAAATGTATTCCGCAACATCATGGTGACCGGGGCATTGATGGGATTTGCGCGGTATGTGGCCAAAGATGATCGGATTATTGGGTAGACAACTCAACCGGAATTTGCGACCGTTCACCATATCATGCTTGCTACTGATTGAAATCAGGTTTTGTTTGAAGAAAGGCCCTTATACTTTCGCCTTATAACAAACAGAAAAACAAAAACCATGAAAAAGATTTTGATCATTTTGGGCCACCCAAGCAACACCTCCTTCAACCATGCGCTCGCAGAAAGTTATGCCGAAGGTGCTCGCAAAAGCGGGCATGAAGTACGTCTGTTAAAGTTAGGCGATTTGCAATTTGACCCCGTTTTGCGCACCGGTTACGCACAAACCCAGGAACTTGAACCTGATTTGGTGCAAGCCCAACAAGATATTCTCTGGGCCGAACACCTCGTGCTGGTGTATCCAAGTTGGTGGGGCAGTATCCCCGCTTTGCTGAAAGGGTTCTTTGACCGGACATTTTTACCCGGTTTTGCCTTCAAATATCGCCCTAATTCGCCTTGGTGGGATAAATATTTGACTGGAAAATCGGCGCGCATCCTGCTTACGATGGATTCTCCTGCGATCTACAATTGGCTTATGTATGGCAATGCAAACATCAAATCTGTCAAAGTAGCCACTTTGCAATATTGTGGAATAAAACCCGTAAAAGTCACCACGTTCGATCGATTACGGTTTTCAACAGCTGCAAAAAGGGAGCAATGGCTCAAAAAAGTGGCTGAATTGGGCCAGCAAGCAATTTAATCTACCATTTTTAGAGATCGGGTGCAACGATTCGGATGGTTGCACCCGCTTTAGTCCTTTTAAAGTGCGCTCATCGGATAGCAATAGGTTATAGTCGAAAAAAAGTCGAAAAAGCAGGGTGTTTCCGCTTATTTGCCATACTAAACATCGCACTACCCTATGATCAAGCGCTTTCTGTCCTCGTTTCTGTACGCCCTCGAAAACATCCGAACCAACCTTTTCCATACATTTTTATCCGTACTGGGAATCGTAATTGGCGTGGCGGCACTGGTATCCATCCTTTCGCTGATTGATGGTCTGGAAAAATTTGTCCGCGATCAAATTTCCGAAACGACCAGTTTGCGGGCAGTTATGATAGAAACCCAAACACATAAATCGGTAAACAACCTGCGGATAAAAAAAGATAGTTTCCAGGTAATTGATTATCAGGATTTTAAACAGCTGTTGCGCGAAACCGATGCACACTCAGGCCCTGCGGGTAAGTCCAATTTACAAACCGAATTCAACCGACAATTGTACATTGACCAGCAATCTGATCAAATCGCTGCCGTATTACAAGCAGTTTCTACCCTGGATTGCCCCGATTCGGTGGTCATTTCTGGTACGGCTTTTTCCAACTTAGCCATCGAACAACAACAAGCGGTGGCTGTTGTGAACCATACCCTGGCAAAACTGATCGATTCTACGGGTGCGGTGGTGGGAAAATCTTTTCGATTTGGCAACCATACGGTTCAAATTGTAGCAGCGCTGCGGCCTAAAGATGAACAGCCGCCCATGGCATTTATACCGATTTCGATCCTCGATGCCCGTGAATTGCGCGCGGCCCCTCCAATTTGTGTTTTGGAGGCCGATCAAGTAGAACGTGTGCCTGTTTTAAAAACACAATTAGAGGCATGGATCCAAAAACGCTACGGAAATAACAAATCG
>CAIVGO010000174.1 GCA_903905445.1 uncultured Bacteroidota bacterium | reverse complement strand
GTGATGAGTGATGAGTGATGAGTGATGAGTGATGAGTGATGAGTGATGAGTGATGAGTGATGAGTGATGAGTGATGAGTGATGAGTGATGAGTGATGAGTTTACCACATTATCAATCAATTACACCCCCACCGGGGTTCAAAAACCTGAAACACAAATCATTACGACCCCAGCGGGGTCGCATCTTTGTAACAAAAATCATTACGACCACAGCGGGGTCGCATCTTTGTTGCTATGCATTTGTAAAAACCGAACCTGAAGATGGGGTGCTGGACTGAATATCGAACACCGAATTTCGAAATAGGGCGTTGCGTTTAAAATCACACGCGATGCCCGGCATTTCTACCCACTTCGGTGTTCGATATTCGGTGTTCGGTGTTCGATATTTATTTTTCCGCTTCTAAAAGCGCCTGCGCAATCCGAACGGGATCACCGTACTCAAATGCAATGCGGTGAATAACCGGAGACGTGCTTTGTTCAAGGCAATAACTATACGTTTTATCATAATATTGAAGCGCAATGCGTGCTGCCGTGGCAAAATCATCGCAATCCAATGCTTCCATCGCTGCTTTCAGGTGTTGACCGCCCAATTTTCGGTCAATTTTGTTAAAAGATTCCCGCAAAGCGTCTTTGTCCACACCCACATAATCCGACACCAGGTTTTGGATACGCGCGTCGTCCGGCACCTCGATATTAAACAACGGTGCCGATTTGATTTTGGCCCAAAAAGCATCGGGGATAAACACCCGGCCGATGCTGCGGCTTTCATTCTCCACCCAAACAGGTTTCGAAAAATCCTGGGCTGCTAAGGCCTGGTAAAAGTTGTTTTCAAATTGCTCCACGGTAGGCTGAGGCGGTTCGCCAATCGTCCCGAAAGCCGAGCCTTTGTGGTTTGCAAGGCGTTCCAAATCAATTACTTGTGCGCCCATTGCTTTCATAGCATGCAAAATTTTCGTTTTGCCAGAGCCTGTTTTTCCGCCCAACACCCGCAACGACACGGGCAATTGCTCAAATTGTTCGCGCACAAACTGCCGGTAAGCCTTATACCCGCCGGTGAGCGTAACAACATCAAAACCCGCCATCCGCAACAGCCAGGACATACTTTGACTGCGTTTGCCACCCCGCCAGCAATGCACGGCCAATTTGCGATGCGGCGCCAAGGCTTGTGCCTGCGCCACAAAACCCGCCATTTTGGGTCCAACCAATTCCAAACCCAGGTGCAACGCGGGTTCCGGTCCCTTTTGTTTATAACAGGTACCCACGGCCGCCCGCTCTTCGTCCGTAAACAACGGAAAACTCAATGCTCCCGGAAGATGCCCATGCGAGTACTCGCCGGGTGAGCGGACATCCAGCACCACCCGATCCGACTGTGCGGCCAAAAAATCAGATACCGATACAAGTTTTTCCATGGTCGGCAAAGGTACGTGCTGGGCGTTAGGAAAATACTATGCGCGATGTAAGATCATTTTTTTCATCCACCCATCCTTCAAATCCATTTTAATCTTGGTATAAATGGCCGCTAGTTTTGGAAGTGTGATCAAATCGCATATCTTTGTATAATAATGCGCTTGAAAGCCGCAGACACGAACTTATGCAACAGATTGTGCTTGAAATAGAAGAAAAACGTTTTGCCTTGTTGATCCAATTTCTCAAGACGCTGGATTATGTAAAAATAATTCAGGTTGATCAGGAACCAAGGCGAACTAAAGAAACCTCAAATGGAGCTGTTCAAAAGCCAGCGCTTATTGCTTTTGAAAATTATGGTTTTCCTTTAAGCCCAGGCGAAAGTTTCCGTCGGGAGGATATTTATGGTGACGATGGCAGATAAAGTTTTTCTTGATACGAATGTTTTGGTTTATGCGGATACCGGTGATCCCGTTTTTGGCCATGCCGCCCAAACAAAAATACTTTATTTGGCGTCTCAGGGTTATGAACTATGGATTAATCGACAAGTGATTCGGGAATACTGCGTAATTGTTTCCAGGAGAATGAAAGATGCCGGTAATTATGACCCAAAGCGATTGGTAAATCGGATAAGCCAAATGGAGCAACAGTTTTTGGTTGCTGATGAAACTAAGGATTCTACGACGGTACTTTTAGGTCTTATTACCCAATATGGAGTCATGGGGAAATCTATTCATGATTGTAATATTGTTGCAACGATTAAAACTTTAGGTATTACAAATTTAATTACGCAAAACACAGCGGATTTTAACAGATATTCAACTGAAGGTTTTGCCTTGATTTCTATTATTCCTTAAAAATTTACCTGGGCTAGGTAAAGCATTCCACATTTAGGTGCCGAAATTAAAGAAGCGCGAGATGCAGGAAAACCCAGCCAGCGTAGATAACATCTTCTATCTTCCGACTTTAGTCAGGGGACAGAGCACAAAGCCTCGTTAGGGTGTAGAAGAGCACACACGGAGGTGAAATAGGGGTTTATCCTTGTAAATCACAAAGCCCAGTTTAACATTTACAAGGATAAAAGTGTTTTGCAGATGATTTCTTGTGATACTCAAGCAAAATAAAATAGTTCTATGATCAATTTATTGTGATTTTTCCATTTAATCCAACCAAATCGTTCCGTACCATGATCTCTAAAACGTACTTTTAGCCAATCATCCTGAATCAAAACAGGCTCAATAAAATCGTCATCCCCTACCCCTAATGATATTTTATGCGCTGTATCATCCTTCGAATCAAGTAAGGGATTTTCAGTTGGATTAAACCCAACAAATGGCACTTCTGTAAGGATATGCTCTTGCCAGGTTTTAAATTTAAAACGAGCATCATTTTTATCAATGTAGGCCTTTTTTAAGGCATTACTTATTTTTGGTACAGCGTTTCGGAAGGCGGGATAAAATGACGGATTGAAGTGTCAGGTTTGTAATATAATATATAATGCAGACCATCCTGGCAAGCATAATAGATCAGGTTTTCCTTTAATCCAACACCAATGTAAT
>CAIVGO010000173.1 GCA_903905445.1 uncultured Bacteroidota bacterium | reverse complement strand
CTTGGTATCTGTATTAAAAACATCCACCGAACCAATAATGCGGTTATTAAAAATACCGAAATCCAAGCCCGCATTGGTGGTCGATGAAATTTCCCATTTTAAATCCGGGTTACCGATGCGTGTTGCGTATGAATATCCAATTGCAGCGGCTTCATCCCAGGCAAAAGGCACACGATTCAGCAGGTTTTGGGACGAATAGGGTTCTACCGCAGCATTACCTGCCCTACCCCAGCTTGCCCGCAGTTTCAGGTCGGATATTAATTTGTTGTTGAGTAGGAATTTTTCTTGCGTCACCCGCCAGGCCGCAGAAACGGATGGGAAAAATGCCCATTTGTTATCTGCGCTTAATTGGCTCGCACCATCGCGACGTCCGGTGAAGGTCACTAAGTATTTGTCGGCATAATTGTACATCAAACGTCCCGTGTATGAGATCAATGCCGTTTCTTTTAGATCTGCTCCAATCGAAATCTGGGAATTGGCGTTGGCCAAACCGTAGTATAACTGACTCTTTACCAATTGATTCGTTCCTTGCGCGGTCACCGACTCAAATTTGTTGGTCAGTACCGAATGCACTCCCGTCACGTTGAAGTGATGGTCCCCCGCTGAAACGTTGTAGTTGAGGATATTTTCCAGGTTTAAAGACAAGGAATTGCCTGCAATATACCTTGCTAAAGATTGTGCGCCGTTTCTAAAATAGGTTTGGGAATTGGCATAAAGCCCCTCGCGTGTACTGGTAAGGGTAGCACCCAAATTAGATTTAAAAGATAAGTTTTTCAAAATATTCACCCCCACATAAGCAGAAGAGAATACCCGCGTAGTGCGCAGGTTGTTCTCATAAGTATTTGGCTCGAGATCGGTCAAAGGGTTGATATTCCGACCGTTATTGATCAAAATGATCAAATTACCATTGGTATCGTAAGGTTCCTCCATCGGCACTAATTTGTTGGCACCGCCCAATGGATCAAAACGCATATTTTGGTTGTAATACGTTATTTGGTTTTGCGTTCCAATGCTGAAAATCTCATTGATTTTATGATCGAGGTTGGCCCGAACGGTGTAGCGTTTCAAATCATCCTTGGCAATAATCCCTTTTTCAGTAAAATAATCGAGCGAACAATAAAAATTCGTCTTTTCATTGCCTCCTGAAACACCTAATTGGTAATCGCTTTGCGAACCATTTTTGATAAATAACTCGGGCCAATAAGTGCCTGTATTGTTCAATAAGTTGCCAAAGATTTTGGTATCGTCGGCCTCTGATAACCAGTTGCCTGTGGTTCTGTTGGCTTCGCGACGGAATTGTTTGTATTGCGCTGCATCCATGACCCTTGGGTAACCCGCCACCGCAGTAGATCCCACGTAGGAATTAAACGAAACCGTGGTTTTGTCTTTCCGGCCTTTTTTGGTGGTAATGATAATAACACCATTGGCACCCCGTGATCCATAAATGGCAGTAGAGGCAGCATCTTTCAATACCTCCATGGATTCGATATCATTTGGATTAATATCCTGAACATTGCTGTACTGAATGCCGTCGACAACAAAAAGCGGTGAATTGGAGGCCGACAAAGAGCGATTACCGCGCACCAGTACATTCACCCCGGCACCAGCCGCTCCACTCGAACGGGTAATATCTACCCCCGGCAATTTGCCTTGCAATGCCTCCATTACGTTGGTAGTAGGCACCGTTTTCAGGTCGGCCGCTTTCACCGAAACAATCGCTCCGGTAACATTACTTTTTTTCACAGCACCATAACCAATGACGACCACCTCATCAATGAGTCGGACATTTACACTCATTGGGATGTTCACGGTGGTGCTGTTGTTGATCGCAACTTCCAAATTGTTGTAACCAGTGTATTTACATTCCAAAGTTCCATCAGATGGAGCCGTCAGAGCATAGCTTCCATTTATGTCGGTTGTGGCACCCACAGCAGTGCCTTTAACAAAAACTGTTGCGCCGATGAGTGGCTCTGCGGTGGACCCATCAACGACTTTTCCGGAGACCCTGATTTGTGTTTGTCCACACAAACAGGTAGCCAGCAAGACGAAGAGCAAAATAAAAGTTGGCTTCATTTCTGTTTAGTTTTTTTTAAAATTGAATGCGAATTTTCATCACCAACCGCTGAACAGGGTAACAATTTAAAGTATTTATTTACGCAAACGTTGTCAGAGCAAGCAGAAATGGCAATTAAAGGGCATTCTTACAAAGCCATTGTTAATTTAGCAGATGCATCTGTTTTCAGGATATCGTTTTGCCTAACCCAAATTGGCAAAATATTTAAGCCTATTGCGGAGAGGATATTGGAAGCACCTCTTCGAAAAGGAAGGGTAAATGCACCGTCAAAGCCTGGCCGTTTTATAAGAGCATATATGTTTTACGGCTGCAACAAACCCGCCCAATGACCTAAAATTATATTCCATCAATAATTTTTTTTCCAAAATAATATTCTAATAGCAGTACGCTGCAAAAGGGAACACCCATGCAATACAGAAAATAGTCTGGAACCCTAAAGAGGCTTCCCAAGAGAAAGCAATCGGAGAGGTAATTTTATTTGGGACTGTTGGGCAGGATATTATGGTTGACTTTGTTTTGGTAAGGAACAGGTGTATTCCAACGCGGTTGAAATACCTGCTTGCGGGAAAATTGCCTGGCGTCTTTTCGGGTGATATTGTCTGAAAACCACGCGTATGCCCCGCCCGATCGGGTACAATTTTTATAAAAAATACGTTTGCCCCATTGTACTAAATTCTGGGTGGCTACTTGATAAATTTCGGCGTCTGCCATTTCCTTCGAAAAATGACAATTGTTTAAATAGATTTGAGCGTCCCGGTGAAAACGCCCCAGTTTAAACCCCGGATTACCGACAAATTTTGAATCTTGAATCACTGAAACGGCGGTGCTGTCGGCCGAACCATCGTGCCAAATCGCGGCGTTCAGGTTATGACAAATAAAGTAAATGTGCGACGCATAAGCCCAGCCGCGCGGACAATACAAATCGACTGCACCCTCCATGGTACAATCTGTAAAAACATAAGTACCATTTTCGACATCCCAAGGACTAACGGTATCACCCCCGAGTGAATAAAAATTGCAGTGTTTTACCTGCAAACGTTGTGTTGGCGGCATGGTGCGCAAGGCAAACTGGTGGCCGTCCCGACTAACTTCGACCGGTTTTCCCTGACAATCTATGGTATCAGCCTGCTGGAGGTCAAAACCAAAGGTATTGGCGATGGTCAAATTTTTCAGGCTTATATCATTTGCCCGGATATTGACAACGGCAGCCCCCCAATCGTCGGGATGAGAACATCGGAAAATTGCCCGATAAATTGGAAATTGGATCACGACCCCAGCCTTTTCCATTTGCCCTGTATTCTTCAATGATTCCCAACTTTTGCCATAAATCGGAATACGGTCTCCTTCCAGGGAAATGTTGTTTTTGGAAAGAAAGATTTGCTCTGGGTAAACGCCCGATTTAATTTTTATAATTTTTTTTGTCCCGTCATCACGAAGACTATTGATCGCATCCTGTATGGAATGGAAAGGAGCGCTGCCGTCTTTTGCCACGGTTACCACGGTTTGCGCACTGGCCCATTGACAAAAAATGAAACCAAGCAATAATTGAAACCCAACAGTACGTATCAATAACGTTTTCAAATCAATACAGATAAAAATATTATGCAAAACTTAGACAACCCGAACCGCCTTCCCATCTTCAATCCGCAAACAAATATCCTCCCCAGGCTTTGTGCCCGGATACGTGCGCAAATGAAACCGCAATTCGCGACTATCCTCCGACCATTTAATACTGCCTGCGTCTTCCATGCTGCCCCCTTCGTACAATACATTTCCAGTAGCAACTTCTTTTAAAGTTGGCGAACAAACCCAGTGCGACATGCGCATTTCACTACAGCCCAGGTACAGGATATATAATCCGTCGGGAGATGGATATTCTTCGAGCATAAACCCAGATTTAAAAGAATTTAAAGGATGTATGGATAAAAACAATTGCAAATTTAGGCAAATTACTTTCTTTGTGCATGTATCCGGGACAATAATGATCCCGCTTTTTAACACTACCCAACACCTATCTAAATGAAAAAACAATCTAAAACCCAACTTTTTGCCAGTCTGCGCAAAGCGTTTCAATTGGCACTGGATGCCAACCGCAAAGGCGTAAGCAGCGAAGAAATCGTGCAACGCGCCGAAGCACACACCATGGCACGTCGAAAATTCTTAGAAACCACCGGTAAAGCCATCCTCGTGGGCGGCGCGGCAACCCTGCTGCCCGGCACGGCACAAGCTCGTTCGCTGTTCGACAAACGCCCACCCCGCATTGTCATTGTGGGCGGCGGTATTGCGGGCCTAAGCGCCTTGCATGCTTTCAAAAAAGCCGGATTGGAAGCGACGATTTATGAAGCCTCCAACCGGACGGGCGGACGTATGTTTTCGGTGCAAAACGCGATGGGACCGGGCACCTGGACCGAATTTGGCGGCGAATTTGTAGATACCAACCATAAAGATATGTGGGACCTGGCCAATGAATTCAAATTAGAATACATTGATTATGGACAGGCTTCGGAAGAAAAACTCACCAAAGAAGCCTTCTTTTTTGAAGGAAAACACCATACCTTGACCGAAGTGGTAGAAGCATTTCGGGGCTTTGCCGACAAAATTGCGGCCGATGCCGAGCGCTTGCCGGATGATTTGGGCTTCAACACCAAAGATCCTTATGTGATTGGTCTCGACCGAATGTCGATGTCCGAATACTTAGAAAAAATTGGTGCCCAGGGCTGGATCAAACGCTTTATTGAGGTGAGTTATGAATCGGAATACGGATTATCGCCAGAGGTGCAATCGAGCATCAATCTGAGCATTTGGATTGGTACAGATACCACGGGCGGCAAATTTGAACTGTTTGGCGAAAGCGATGAACGCTATAAAATACGCGGTGGCAATCAGCGCATTCCAGATGCTTTGGCGGCTAAATATGCGGGCAATATTCAACTAAACCGCGCCTTGGAGGCGATCACACAAACCCGCAGCGGACTGAAGTTGCAGTTTTCGGGCCTGGGCGCACCCGTGAAAGCCGATTATGTGGTAATGACCATTCCTTTTACCAAATTGCGGCAGGTTGACGTGCGTTTGCCCCTTTCGGAGGTAAAAAAACGCAACATCGACACCCTGGGTTACGGCACCAATGCCAAACTGATGCTGGGTATGACCGATCATTTTTGGCGCGGTAAAGGCTACCAGGGACTTTGTTATTCCGACAACGGCATCCCGAACGGCTGGGACAATGCGCAATTGCAAAATGCCGATCAGCAGGTGGCGGGTTTGTCTATTTTGTTTGGCGGTCCGTCGGGCGTGAAAGTGGGAGAAGGCTCGGTGGAGGCCCAAAAAGACATTTATTTGAAAAAATGGGATCAGATTTTCCCGGGTGCCATCGCGCATTACAACGGCAAGTCGGCGCGCATGCATTGGCCATCTTACCAATATAACCTGGGCAGTTACATTTGTTATACAACCGGACAATACACCGGCATTGCGGGCGCGGAAGTGTTGCCGGTGGGCAATGTGTATTTTGCTGGCGAGCATTGCGGCGGCGATTTTTCGGGCTTCATGAACGGTGCGGCTTTAAGCGGTCGGGAAGCGGCGGAAGCGATCGTGGAAAAAGTGAAGTAAATCAGACTTTTAGTGATCAATCTTTGTATCTTTGACCGTAATATTGAAATGCCACTTCGAATTTACGGTCATGATACAAAGATTGATCACTTCCACTTTATTGGAGTATTTGCAACATTTTCCGGCCGTTGGCCTGATTGGCGCGCGGCAAGTGGGAAAAACCACCCTGGCGAAGTCCTTATCGACTCAATTTTCAAATCCGGTCCGGTACTTTGATTTGGAGCGATTGGAGGATTTTCAATTATTGAGCGGCGACCCTGGTTTTTTTCTTGGTCAGTACGAAAACGATTGTGTAATTATTGATGAAGTGCAGCGTTTACCGGCACTTTTTTCCGAATTACGTGCCTTAATAGATCAAAAACGTACGAATGGCCGGTTTTTGTTGTTGGGCTCTGCAGCACCTTTATTGATGAAGCAAAGCGCTGATTCGCTGGCGGGTAGGATTGCTTACCTGACCATGCATCCGTTTCATTTGTTGGAAGTAGGCGATGCTCAAACCGATATTCGAGACCATTGGTGGCGGGGCGGGTTTCCGGATGCCTGGCTTGCCGAAAATGATGCCTGGAGCATGACCTGGCGGGAACAGTTTATTCGAACATACGTGGAACGCGATTTGCCGTTTTTGGGTTTGCGCACAGACCCGGTTCGGTTTAGTATTTTTTTGCAAATGCTAGCCAGTGTCAATGGTCAATTGTGGAACGCGGAATCCATTGGACGCTCTTTAGGCACTTCCGGGAATACGGTCAAAACCTATTTAGATTTTCTGGAAAGCTCGTTTTTTGTGCATGTTTTGCGGCCATATTTTGCAAATCCAGGCAAAAGATTGGTAAAATCGCCCAAAGTATACATCCGGGATACAGGGATTTTGCATGCCTTGACCGGGGTTCTCCGACCCGAAGATTTGCCTGTTTTTGCGCAGGCCGGGAATTCCTGGGAAGGGTACGTGATCGGTCAAATTTTACAGATTTTACCTTCGGGTTTGCATCCATATTTCTATCGAACGGCCGACGGCACCGAATGTGACCTCATTTTGGTGCGCGGACTGGAACCTGTCGCCTGCATTGAAATAAAACTGGGTACCGTGGTAAATGCCTCGCGCAATTTCCGCGCCTGTATTGCTGATCTTGGTACGCGGCATAATTTTATCATCAACTATGCTTCGGAGGCTTATCAATTGACGGAAAATATCACCGTGGTGGGGCTTTGGGGGTTCTTGAGCGGGAATTATCTGCGATAATGAGTTAAATTGAGAAAAAAAGGGTTCCACAGAGTAGCTCGGAGGTATGGAGATACACAGAGAAAAACCTCTGCGGAACTCCATACCTCCAAGCTACTCCGCGGAACCCTTCTCCTCTACGCCTGAATTTGCTCCAAAAGTGCATTCGCCCATTGCCCCGTAAATTGATCAAATTGCTGAATTTTATCCAGATCTAACGTAAGCAATCCGGGAAAACGATCATATAAAAACGCGAGAATTTGTTTTTTCAAGGCCTGGGTAGCGGCATCAGCAAAAGTGGTTTGCATGGCCAATTCCGCGGCTTTTCCTGCTTCAAATTGGCTGGCGATGGTAAGCATTTCGCTGGCGCGGGTACGCACAAGGCTGTTCCAGTCTTTTATTTGGGCATCACTGAGATCATGAAAACCGGGCACTTGTTCGAACGCGAAATTGCGCACCAACAGTGTCAGTTCCCCTACCCTCCCCTGGTGGGCTACCTGGCGGCGGGCGCTTTCCATTTCTTCATCGAGGGAGCCGTAGGTACCGCGTTCACCCTTGCGTTTATCAATCCAATGGCCGCTTTCTTCTTTGCGTTCGGCTTTCACGTATGTTTTTTTCTCCTTTCGGCGGTTGTAGAGCGCCAAGGAAAGGGCTACCAGGATAAATAAGGCAAAAAAGAGTTGCATGAATAGAACAGGTTTAATAGTCTTGTCGCGGCAAAGGTAAACCAAGATTAAAATGGATTTGAAGGATGGGTGGATAAAAAACGGATGCTCAACGGATTAGCATCCAGCCATTTTCATAAGCAGTTTGCGTTGGCTATTTGCTATTAAAAATGCTTGCTCAACCATAAAACGCTCCCCGAAATGATCACATTGCTGATCAAATTGACCCAATCGTTGGTTATCCACGGCACGCCGCTGTACAAACGCGCGCCTGGCACAGGGATATCTGTGATTGCGCCCGTTTCCGGATCCTGGTAGCGCGCCTGCACCAGCGCCCCGAGTACACTGTCGAGCAGCATTCCGATAAAACCCGCTAAAACGAGGGTATAAAATCCGTTGTAAAAAGGATTATCGAGGCGATAATAAAGCATTCCAAGACCACCTAAACAAACAGCCCCCAGCAATCCGCCCAAAGTACCGCCCAAACTGACACCACCGGATGCACCCACCGCAATAGGGCGGAAGCGCAAAATATCATACGTGCGCCCGCGCAGGAAGATGCCGATTTCGGAAGCCCAGGTATCGGCGGTACTAACCGAGAGGGAGGCAAACATAGCGAGTTCAATTGAAAATTGATTGGCAAAGCCCCAACCAATGCAACAGGGCAATAAGGCATATATCCCGCCATTGCAAAAAACCTGAAAGGCATCGCGGGGTTTTCCATGTTTTTGATCCGATTGTATAGCCTTGGCTTTCAACATTTTACCCAACAAAGTACTGCTGATAAAAAAGAAAAACAAGGGAATGAGGTATATGTCCCCGCATTGATAGAGTATCCACAGGCCTATTGCAACGGCCAGTAAGGCGCCGCTCTGGGTGAGCATCTTTCGGGAGGTGGTGAACCAGATGAACAATGCGCAGCAGGGCAGGAGCAGGAAAAGCGGCAAATATGCTTCGATCATGGTGAACGTGCTAGTTATTTTGGTCGTTTGGGATTGGGCCCTGGTTTACTGGGTGCATAGACATGCAAAACTTGTAAAGTATGAATGATTTCTGCTATAAAATCTTTAAAAATTTCATCCAAGCTTTCTTTCCCATATTCTTTCAGGGTGATGTGTTGACTGCCGTTTTTTAAAAATCCGTTGTTCGGCAGCGCATCGCGTTTGGCCAATATTTTTACGTTTTTCGAATAGGCATAGGCCATTCCGAGTTCAATTAACGCATTGGAAGATGCTTTTTCCAAAAACAACAACAAAAATGCGGAAGCCCCCCGAATATCATTTAATACTTTGAGGTATTCCAGTCGGGTTTGCCGCTGAATATCGCGAAAAGCAAAAAACCGGAACTCCACTTTGTCTTGATAATTAAATTCAAATTCACGGATAATTTCTTCCAGCCTCAAGTTAATCATTCGATACGTTTCATCCTGCACTGAATAAGTTGGCGCTGAAATGAAGATAACGGGTTTATCAGGTTCGATAAAACGGGTATTGGGATGTGGGGATTCGCCTTTTCGGGCGTCCTTTAAGTTAGATTTCAGAAACACCGCAGGCGGAATCCGCAAGTAATTCAGGCTCCGCACTTTAAGCAATGCGCGAATATGTTGATTGGTGTCATTAAATACTTCGGTATGATGGTGATATGAAAAATGGGCTGGTGATAAGTCTGCATTGGCGGCTTGTTTTTCCAATAAAACCGTGCCTGCAGAGATATAGTCGCGTCCATTAGACAAAAAACCGCCCAGCAGAATTTCAGAGGGCACAATTTCAGGGTTCAGATAGGTTTTAATGTGCAAATGTTTGCCACGGGTCGTATTTTCTACATCCATGACTAAGGTTTCATTTTTGATAATCCGAAAACTCCCCATGTAATTGGGACTAACCCCGTCTTCAATATTCCTGATTTCTACCCCACCTTGGGCGTCAATTTTGAGTACGGCGCGGGCGAATTCTACATCCGATTCGTGTTTAGGGATAGGATAGTAAAAGTAGATGTACCACTGGGTATTCCACATTTTTTGTTCGATCGAATCATGTTCACTTTGTTGATCTTGTTTCAAATGTGTTGGGTTTTCAGTAAGGTATTCATCCACCACCGTTTCGAGTTTGACCACTTTTTCCAACAGTCCGTTCAGTTTTCCCGCTTCAGATTTTTTCGCCATATTGGAAATAGAGGATTCGCTAAACCCACGGTACCTTTTCTTTTTACGCCAACTGTCAAATGGCCCGAAACCACCTGTTTGATGAATCGCTGCGCGGGCATCTAAAATGCGCTGATTTAGGCTAGACTTTTCAGAATTATCCATACAGTATTATGATTAAATTCAGTTTTAATCAATTAAATTTAGTAAATTTAGTTGCGCAAATATAAACATGTGTTGCTACAACGATTTAAAAATTTAAAATATCTGTAAAAAAGACAAATTACACCCTGTTTTTTTAGCGAAAATACGCTTTTTTGCCATTTTTGGCATAGTCTACCTTTCCTGTGGAGAAACTATGCCTTACGCCACCGTTTTAAAATTGAACGATATGAAATTCAGAAGTTGCAAAAACTAAATTTACAGATTTTGCATTAAATTTAATTTACAAAATTATTGTTTGAAATATTCGCTTTACATACAGTTTACAATAACTAAACAATATACATTCAAAATTAAGTTTGTGTGAAGCACTTGTGCGGCAAACAAAATCCCGCAATCTTTGTGGAAACAAATTACAAACAAAATTTACTATCATGAAAAAAGCAGGTTTCTTTCCAGGCATTCAATTTTGGGTCACGATCCTGGTGCTGATGCTGGGTGTTGCGTCCTTTAAGTTGTGGTCGGTCCCCAAAAACAAGCAAGGTGTACCCGTTGTGGCAACACTCGATCAATTAGTGCAAGACCCAGGTAAATTCCACAAACGATTGGTCATGGTATCCAATGGGGTCGTAGATGCGCCTCGTTTTTTTATGGACCGCTCCTTTTTTTGGTTAAGCGCTCCAAAGACCAGTGCTGAAATTTTTTCTGTTTCACAAACTTTTCGTTCAGAAGGAGAACCAGTTAATAATGGCTTGTTCTATTTCGAAATCCTGTACTCTGGCAGCGATTATCATATCCTACTGATGCGCGAAGTGAACAGTTAATTCATCTATTTACAAACTTACACTGTCATGAAACAAAAACAAACCATTTTGCTGCTTCTGTTGGCCTTTTTTGGGGCCTGCACCATCCCTGAGTCGGTAGCGCCACCTAGGCAAGGCCAAGTGCTCAACCTCTTTATATTGGATACTTCCGGCTCCGATCCATGGCTTACCCTGACCCGAAATCAAATTGCCCAAACCATAGGGCGCGACAGTCTTTTTGCCGCAATTTACCTTGCAGGCATTGTAATCAAAGAAAACAGTCGGGCGCAATCGCCTATGGTAATTGGCCCAATTTACCCGGGCATGAAGCCTGAAACCGGTAATGCATTTCACAAAGGAAAAATTCGGATACAAAACCGGGACAGGAGACTGCAATTTTTCAAATCCTGTGGTCAACAAGCCGATTCTCTGGCGCATTTCCTGCTCAAACGTCCCAAAGCGGGGTACTCGGATGTTAACGGCGGACTTGAATTGGCCCAAACCTTATGTGAACAGCCCAGTTTTGCCCAATCCCAGATCAGAATCATCCTGTTTTGCGATTTACTACAAGCCACCAAAGACGGTCAGCCACTGCATTCTTTTACGTTCCCTGTCAATACTACCATATACCTCATCGGAAAAGCGCGCGGAATCGACCCCGCCAAGGTATTTCAAGATAATACTGTGGTAGAATTAGCCCAGTTTCAACCTGAATTTCTTCAACCGTAATTAACAAACACGAACGATGGAACCTAAACTATTTAAACTCAACAATTACTTCCGATTGGCTGATTTGGCAGCTATTCGATTTAAAAATGCCGAAAAAAACTATGCCGAACTGGAAGAACGCTACCGTCGATTATTGAATAAATACGCCAGTGTGTTTGATGCTCAGATGGTTCACAACATCCCCTACCTGATCTTCGCACCCGCACATTTAGCCACCGCAATTGTAGAAGGATGTATTTTGGCCCCTTTATTTTACGAAATAACGGAGGGCATGATTACCCAACCCATTGTGCATCAAATTGTTGCATACACGCCAATTTTGATGTTCTGGGGGCTTACGCTTATTGTTGGGCAAGCTTATCATGGTATTCGCTGGATTCAGGATGATTTTGATCCACAAAAAAGCCATACCAATACTCCTCAAGTGGCGAAAGCATTGATTTTTACAGTAGGTTATCTTGCACTTTTATTGTTGATTACCGAAATCGCGCGCCTCCAATCGGGACAAAATGAAGGAATTGCCCTTTTGATTTTGTGCTTAGGCATGGCAGAAATGATTCTCGGATATTTCGCGATTCCTGGCTGGCAAATTTGGTATGCTTATCTTTCACGGTTTCGTTACCGCACCGGAAAAGGATTGTGCAAAAAGGCCCTGCATCAACATTCGCATCGTTGCGATCAATACTTTACCTATTACCAACAAGCTTTACGCCAATATGTGCAGGAAACAGGAATTGAAGAGCCTCTCAAAACCAACCAACGAATTCAAGACGCCCTCGACTACTGTCAAAATAAAAACGATCACAAACCGGATGATCCTTTTTACCTGGCTTTAGAAGAAGCCTGGGAAAACGACTAATCCCCCCTACTCCGGATGATACACCCGCTCCGCCTTCGCAAATACCTCCGAACGCTTCAAGGTCATCGGTTTGGTTTTAAACGACACGAATAAGGGCGCCTGATCGGCATAATGCGGACTTCCCGGCCGACTTGAAGCGCCATAGACGTTCACAGATTCAATAATTGGCCCCTCGGGGGTGAAGCGCGCAAGTTCAATGTAACAATCGCCTACCACGCCTTTTACCTTGCCTTTTTTGTAATCCATGCTGTATATAGCCGCGATATTGTCGGGCGCACCCGATAAAGGCAGTTCTAATTTGCCCCGTACTAATTTTTGATAATCACCCAGCGGCACATCCATGCGGCCAAACTGACGCATCATGTACTTGCGGGTATATTCGGCGGCGTCGATGATTTCCGGCACGGTGAGTTTTTTGAAGGTATAAATATCCGGGATTTTGTATTTGATGACCACATACTTGGCCATGACCATAAATACGGTGGCGCTGGTATTGGTGATTTCTGAACGGCGGTCCCAGGCTTTTACAATGTCCAGAACCGGTTTAGCCGCCGGGTATTTCTTGGAATCTAATAAAAACAAACTGTCGAACTGCACGGCATAGGAAAGTTTGGCGGGCAGTTGCTGGTCGTATTTAATACGTTTAAAATCCTGATAATCAATCTTATCCAAGGGCGCGATGAGTTCCATAAAACGTTCGCTTCGGTTGTTTTCCCAAGTTTCGTAGCCCATCGTCGGGTCAATGCGACTTTGGGGAATATTATCAGCCGCTGCAGAGGCATTGAACGGCGTATTGTTGCTGTTAAACAAATAACCCGATTTGGGATTCAGGATTTGCGGCAGGTTTTTGATCGGTTGAAACTCCGTCCACAAGGCGCGGGAGGTATTGCCCGGCAACGTATGTTTCCAGTCGAAACCAGCATTCCGCACCGGCAATTTGGCGTTGCTCAGGTAAAAAATGGTGTCATACCGATCGGCATACACCACATTGAAGCCCGGGATGGCCCCCATGTTCAAGGCTGCATAAAACTCGGTAAAATTGCGCGCTTTGTTCATCCGAAACCACTCCTCCAAGGCCCGGATATCAAACATACCCGTGCTGCGGATGGCAAACATGCCTTTTTTGTTTTTCAAAACGGGTCCGTGTACACTGTACCACGCT
>CAIVGO010000172.1 GCA_903905445.1 uncultured Bacteroidota bacterium | reverse complement strand
GTGGTTTGACCCACAAAATCGCCTGGTGGTGCAGGTATTTGGGTATCTTACCAACGAACAAAGCAAATTGCAGTTGGCACAATTGCGACGCGACCGCAGGAATACCTACGAGGAGGAAGTCCAAAATCTGGGCGACGAGGCGCTGTGGAGCACCAACACCGAAACCCTGCTGGTACGTAAAGGCCATTTGGTATTGAGCATTGCCCTCAATGCCGTGGATACGCCCCACGAAAACCTGCCCAAAGCCAAAGAATTGGCCGCAATTGCGCTTAAAAAAATGTAATTGCCCGTTTTTCCCTGTCCAACGTCAAAATTTCCTGTCCACCGTGTACACTTCCGAACAACAACGCACCCTTTATGAGCAATCCAAACAGTTGCTCCAACCCGCCGCCGGGCTTCCGCTCCCCGAAGATGCTTTCGCGTTGGCTGCCCTGCTGCGACAATTGATTCGTTTTCATGAATGGCGTTATTCTGTACAAAATGATCCGGTGATCAGCGATTTTGAATATGACCAATTGTACAAACAGTTGGAGGCCGTCGAAAACCAGTTTCCTGAAACCCAGACGGCGGATTCACCCACGCGCCGGGTTTCGCCCGATTTGACCGAAAATTTCACCCTGGTAGCACACCTGACCCCCATGCTATCCCTGGGCAATTCATACAATGCGGATGACCTGAACGATTTTGACGAACAGATAAAAAAACTGTGCAATCTGCCCAAAGATGCCGCCATCGCCTATTGCGTAGAACCCAAATATGACGGCGGAACCATTGCGCTGGTGTATGAAAATGATCAACTTACCCGCGGCGCTACCCGTGGAAACGGCGAAATGGGGGATGAAATTACGGCCAACATGCGCACTTTGCGCTCGATCCCGTTGCAAGCAGCATTTGCTTCCCGAGGCATTGCAAAGGCCGAATTGCGCGGAGAAGCCTTGATTCGGAAGGATAATTTCGATAAAATTAATAAAAAACGCCAAGACGCAGGAGAAAGCCTGTTTGCTAATCCACGCAATGCTGCTACCGGTGCCTTGCGTATGAAAGACCCCAAAGAATCCGCAGCCCGCGGTTTGGAGGCCTTTATTTACCAATTGGGCTACGCAATCGATGCAACCGGCAACAATGTGATGCAATCCTTTCAAAGCCACGATGAAAGTATCCACCTGTTAGAATCGCTGGGATTTAAAACGCCTTTAGCCAAAACAGGCGTTACGCAACACTTGCCTGCTACCAAAACCTGCGCGAATATTCAAGAGGTGATTGACTTTTGCCTGGCCTGGCAAGATTACCGCGATGAATATCCCTACGAACTGGATGGCATGGTGGTAAAAGTAAATTTACTCGAATTGCAAGCCTTGTGCGGCTACACATCGCACCATCCGCGCTGGGCTATTGCCTACAAATTCAAAGCACGACAAGCCACTACCCGCCTGCGGGATGTTGAGTTTCAAGTGGGTAAATCGGGTGCCGTCACGCCAGTAGCAAAACTGGAGCCGGTAGCCCTTGCAGGTGTAACTGTTTCAAATGTGAGCCTGCACAACGAAGAATTTATCCGCACAAAAGATATCCGTATCGGTGATCAGGTCCTGGTGGAACGTGCCGGCGACGTGATTCCCTACATCGTCAAATCGCTCGCCGAACTCCGGGATGGCACCGAACAACCCGTTGAATACCCCAAAAACTGTCCGGTATGCCATACTCCACTCATCAAACCAGACGAGGAAGCAATCTGGCGCTGTGAAAATGCCGAATGCGAAGCCCAGGTGGTACAACGCATGATTTTTCACACTTCTAAGCATGCGATGGATATTGAAGGACTCGGAGAAAGTACGATTGAGAAATTTTATAAACTCGGCTGGTTACACTCTATTGCCGACCTGTACCGTCTTGATTATGACGCCATTGCAAAACTGGAAGGCTTTGGTGAAAAATCGGCAAATAACATGCGCAGCGCGCTCGAAAAGGCAAAAGGCAATCCAATTTATCGTTTGTTGCACAGTTTGAGCATCCTCCACCTCGGACAAAAAGGGTCTAAGTTG
>CAIVGO010000171.1 GCA_903905445.1 uncultured Bacteroidota bacterium | reverse complement strand
TTGTTTTTCAAAAAGCCCGCCCCAATCATTTTTCGTTTTCTCGATGAAGACAGTACCTTTACAGAGGATTTGCAGGTAATGGCCAGTCCACCACCCCTACCCTTCCTGCGCGCGTTCTGGCGACAGTTGCCGTTTTTAAAAAAATTATGAAAAACAAAATACATCCCCGCATTGGTATTACGGGCGGAATTGGCAGCGGCAAAACCACCGTTTGCCACTTTTTTGAAACCCTGGGCGTACCCGTGTACGATGCCGACTATTGGGCCAAATGGTTGATTGTCAACGACCAGGAACTGAAAACTGCCATTACAGCCCTCTTAGGAACAGATAGTTACCTGCCCGACGGCTCCTACAACCGTCCATTTGTTGCCCAACAAGTGTTTTCAAATCCCGCAAAACGCCAGGCCCTCAACCAAATCGTACACCCGGCCGTAGAAACCCACAGTGCCGCCTGGAATGCCCAACAAATAGAAAACGGCGCATTGTACACCCTGAAAGAAGCCGCCTTGCTCATTGAAAGCGGCAACCATAAAAAAATGGACCTGGCAATCTTGGTGACCGCGCCCGAGGAACTGCGCATAGAAAGGGTCATGCGCCGCGATGGCCTAACCGAAGCCCAGGTAATGGCCCGGATTGAAGCCCAAATGCCGGAAGCAGAAAAGATGCCAATGGTCGATTTTATCGTGTTCAACGACGGGCATCACAGCCTGATACGACAAGTTTGGAAAATACACCAACATATCCTTCAAAAATATTTTGGTAAACGGTAAACCTTTTACTACCTTTGCAGCCCGAAATTCAAATTTGTAAATAATTTTCGATTCATACAATGAAAAAAGATATTCATCCGGCCGCTTACCGCCTTGTGGTGTTCAAAGACATCGCAACGGACGACATGTTTTTAGGTCGCACTTGTACCAACTCTAAAGAAACGGTTCTTTGGGAAGACGGTAACGAATACCCTTTGGTTAAAATGGAGATTTCTTCTTATAGCCACCCATTCTTTACCGGAAAAATGAAATTTGTGGATACCGCTGGTCGTATCGATAAATTTAACAAAAAATTCGCAAAATTCGCGAAGTAATTGCGCAACCTTTGCGTTGTTGGAAAGTCCCGATAGGCTACGGCAGATTGGGACTTTTTTTGTCTAAGTCCTATGATGAACATTATACTTTTCGACTCCGACGCGCGCATGCATTTGCTTCCGCTCACCGCAACTCGACCCATGGGCGAGCTGCGTATCGGTATTTTAACCATTCGTGAAAAATGGGAACGCCTGCTCCGCGGCTCGGTATCTTATATTACCCAGGAATACCTCCAGGAAAAATATCCCATTCATATTGAAGAGGACAACCTGATTCTCAATGGCGGCGTATTGCCTACCGAACAATTGAGCCGGAAAATTGCCGATCTTCAACAAAATGAGGCCTTGCTGCTCAATGGCGAGCTCATTGCCGCGCGCCTGAACGAAGCCCGCTTTGAAAGCCTCATTGAAGACGAAGAAGTGCACGAACTCCAGGGCATCGAACTGGATGAAAGTATCGCGATTTATCCGATCAATCAACTCTGGCAACTTACCCATTTGGCAGGTCAGGCATTTGAAAGCGATTTCAACCTGATTACCTCCGGCCGGGCAACCCAGGCGCTGTCTCCCAGCAACCGGGTAATTGGCGCCAGTCAACAGATTTTTCTGGAGGAAGGCGCAAAAATTGAATGCTGCATCCTGAATACCACCGACGGCCCCATCTATATTGGAAAAGACGCTGAAGTGATGGAAGGCAGCATCCTGCGCGGCCCGGTATCCATTGGCGCACAGGCGATTGTGAAAATGGGCGCTAAAATTTACGGACCCACCATCATTGGTCCAGGCTGCCGGGCAGGCGGCGAAATCACCCGCTGTATCCTCATGGCCAATGCCAATAAATCGCACGATGGCTACCTCGGCGATTCGGTGTTGGGTGAGTGGACCAACCTCGGAGCAGATACTAACAATTCCAACCTGAAGAATAATTATAGTGAGGTAAAACTCTGGAATTACGCCACCGAGAAGTTTGATAAAACGGGCACCCAGTTTTGTGGCATGATTATGGGCGATCACGCTAAATGCGGTATCAATACCATGTTTAATACAGGAACGGTGGTCGGCGTATTTGCCAATGTCTTCGGCGCTGGTTATCCACGTAATTTTGTTCCCGATTTCTCCTGGGGTGGCGCTGATGGCGGCTACCGCACCTACAAGTTCAATGAAGCCTGCGTTACGGCGGAGGCCGTGATGGCGCGTAGAAATGTGCCTTTTAATGAATTGGAAAAGGCTATTTTATACCATATTTACGATCGCACGGCACAGTACCGTAGCTGGGACAAATAAATTTTCCAGATGAATAACCTGAAATATGATCGGCGGGGGGTTTCTGCCTCCAAAGATGAAGTGCATGCGGCCATCCAACACTTGGATAAAGGCCTGTTCCCTACTGCTTTTTGCAAAATTATGCCCGATTATGCGGGAGGAAGTGCGCTTTTTTGCAACATGCTGCATGCCGACACTGCCGGTACCAAAACCAGCCTGGCCTACCTCTACTGGCGCGAAACGGGCGATTTGTCGGTTTGGCCCGGCATTGCCCAGGATTCAATTGTCATGAACCTCGACGATATGGCCTGCGTGGGCTGTACCAACCAAATCTTGCTTTCGAGTACCATTGGCCGCAACAAATTATTGGTGAATGGCGACGTGATTGCCGCCGTCATCAAAGGCACCTCTGATTTTATTGAAACGATGGGCCAGCACGGCGTCGAACTCCAACTCGCAGGAGGCGAAACCGCCGATGTGGGTGATATCGTGCGTACCATCGACGTGGGCTTTACCGCGTTTGCCCGCATGCGTCGCAGTCAGGTGATTGTCAACAATATACAAGCAGGTGATGTCATCATTGGGCTCTCCTCTTCGGGGCAGTCAAACTATGAAACACAATACAATGGCGGCATGGGCAGCAATGGTTTAACCGCCGCCCGACACGATGTCTTGTCAAAAATATATGCTGAAAAATACCCGGAAAGTTTTGACCCCAACCTACCCCCAGATGTCGTGTACACCGGCAATCGCCTGGTAACTGACCCGATTTCTGTAAACTACCCAACCGGAAACACATTTGATGTGCCTGTTGGCAAACTGATCCTCTCTCCTACCCGTACGTATTTGCCGGTTTTGAACGCGATTTTCACAAAATACCGCAAAAAAATCAACGGCATCATCCACTGTACCGGCGGCGGACAAACGAAGGTGCTCAAGTTTGCGGAAAACGTGCACATCATCAAAGACCAGTTGTTCGAATTACCGCCCCTGTTCCAACTCATTCAGGAAAGCAGCGGCTCCGATTGGCGCGAAATGTACCAGGTATTCAACATGGGCCACCGCATGGAATTGTATGTGCCCAAACGTTATGCAGGCCGTATCATCGCTGTGGCGGAGTCATTTGGCATCGAAGCGCGCATTATTGGGCGTGTGGAGGCCGGAAACAATGCTACCCAGGTTACGGTGCGTGGCGCTCACGGGGAATTTGAGTACTTGAGATAGGGAGAAAGGGGTTCCACGGAGAAGCTTGGAGGTACGGAGTTGCGCGGAGAAAATTAAAACTCCGTGTAACTCCGTACCTCCAAGCTTCTCGTATGTTTGCTACCAGTTCATTGAAATAAGATTTTAAGTAGTTTTGGAACCCGGACGGGAGGCGAGCGGTATCTAAGCAGAAACAGGTTTTTCAGCCATGTACGCACGGAGAGATTCCTCGCCTTCGGGGTTCCCAAGAGTCTGAACAGCACTTAAACCAGCCTCATCTTGTAGGCAAAGGTAGAATAATTTACGAGTGAAGACGAGGGGGCAACTGGCCGGATTCCAGTGAACTACTTACAAATTTTTCAGCATGAGCAAACCTACAATTCTCAAACAAAGCATTGGCATCGACGTATCTAAAGATAAGATTGCGGTGTGTTTTGCGGTGGAGCAAACTGACAAAAAATTCCGAATTCTTGCGACACGTAAATTTGACAATAATGCCAGTGGATTCGCCCAATTACATGGCTGGGCAAAGAAGCATCAGAAGGTTAATTTGCCAGTTAATGTTTTGATGGAAGCGACCGGTGTATATTATGAATCGCTTGCCTATTTTTTGCGGGAGATCAATTTTCGCGTGTCGGTGGTTTTGGCGAATAAGACCAAAGCCTTTGCAAAAAGTTTGAATTACAAGAGTAAGACAGATGGTATTGATGCTAAGATTTTAGCCCAGATGTCTTTAGAGCGTGAAGTACCAGAATGGGCACCTGCTGGTAAAAATATGTTGAAAATGAAGCGTTTGTGTCGTGAGCGTGTAGAGTTAATAATGGATCAAACGATCGCAAAGAATCGCCTGCATGCTAAAAAACATTCCTACAAAGGAGAGCAGAGTAGCATGAAACGGGCTGTAAAAATATTAGCGTTCTTGAAAAAGCAGATCGAGGAAGTGGAACAAGAGATCACTAAATTGATTGCTTCCGACCCTGAAATAAAAGGGAAGGTGGAGAAAATATGCAGCATTAAAGGGATTGGAATCATTACGGCTGCTACGATTATTGGAGAAACGAACGGATTTGCCTTAATCAAAAACAAGGCGCAATTGGTATCTTATGCAGGATATGACGTGGTGGAAAATCAAAGTGGAACGTCTATTAACGGGAAAACGAGGATATCAAAAAGAGGAAATTCTTTCATCCGCAGGGCCTTGCACTTCCCAGCGATTACAACCATAAAATACAATCCGTCGCTTAAGGAACTGTACGATCGAGTGTTTGAAAGGACGCGGATAAAAATGAAAGCGGCGGTTGCGGTACAACGAAAACTCCTGGTTTTAGTCTATACTCTTTACCGAAAAGATGAATGTTTTGACCCACAAGGACTGATCTCAAACAAAAGCAATTTGCCTAATAAAAATAGGCAGGAACAACAAAGTGTCCCTGCCTAAAGTGCATAGTCAACTAAGGACTTGCTTGAGGAGCAAAATTACAAAAATCTTTGGAAATAATTTGGTTGTGCACACAGCACCTCCGTGGAAC
>CAIVGO010000170.1 GCA_903905445.1 uncultured Bacteroidota bacterium | reverse complement strand
TTGTTAATATCATACATGCTGAAGTGGATGCCATCACACTGCACCTAGAGGCCGCGATTTCCCCTAAATCGCAGGTAGATTCCTATTTCCAACTGGAGCAGGCATATCGTATTTTTATAGATTTAGCGCACTTGACGGCTACTTTAGCAAACTGTGACGCCACTCATTCTGCTACATCAAGTGGAATGAATGCGTGTTTGTTAGCGATATTAAGCAAGACTCCGGAGGAGTGCCGGTTGCATATTCAAGAGGTTAAAAAAGCCTTAGAACGCTTGAAAATAGAGGCTATTCAATGTCAATAAGAGTATGTTTAATAGACAGAGGCATAGCCGCGCGCAGGTATTTCTTACATCATTATTCAAATCCCGATTTTGCGCCTTATCAACCTACAAATGCTTGTCCAACAAATGTTCGGTCTACAAATGTTCGGTCTACAAATGTTCGACTTCTCCGAAGTCGTGCGTGGGTTCGGACATTGTATCTTTTCTACAAATGTTCGACCTCTAGCGAGGTCGTCGCGTTTCCCAATGATTTTTTGATTTAAAACCATTTCCTGGAATCTCAAAGGCAAGGCACTAACCACTGACCTCCTTGGAGGTCAAATATTTGTAGCAGCTTTCAATCCAACATTTCTGCCACTTTTCGACCTGTTTTCATGGCCGCATTTAAAGATGGATATGCTGTATAATCTCCACATTGATACAGAAAATCATTAATTTTTAGGTTTTGATACTTAGCAGATGCTTGAATATAATGCGGTAGCGCCTCGGGGATACGGTAGGTTTTGAGGTGTCGCCATGTTTGTTTTTGATCAAACCACATCGCCAATTCGGCTTGTATTTTTTGAATTAAATCCGCCTCCGAATACATATTGTGCCCTACTACGCTGACCGAAATAAGGGTCTTTCCTGCAGGGGCATACGTGGGTGCGATATCCGAGAGCACAACTAAATGGTCAATCAATTCATCCGAATTGGCATTAATCATCAGATAAGGCTTGCCCGGAAGACTGATAGGGGTATCACGCTCGAAATACAGACAATCTGTGGCATTAAAAACAGTATCTGATGTTTCGCCCAGTAGTTGGGCGGCATGGCTGGCATCGGTAGCCAGCACGATTTTATGCGCTACAATGGTTTCGCCGTTGCGCAAAAATATCGTTTTGCCTTCTATTTTTTCAACGGGTGTATTCAATCTGATTTGGTGCGGCGAAAGGTGAGCGGCAATCTGATCTGGAATGGCCTGCATCCCATTTTCGGGTATAACTACGTCGCCTTGCGCAAATTGACGAAATAAAAATTTAAAATAAGTCGAGTCCGTTTGCAGGTCTCTTTCCAGAAAAACGCCCCGAAAAAATGGGCGAAAAAAACGCGCAATGATCGTATCCGAATAGCCAAATTCTTTGAGAAAAGCCAAGGTAGTTTGGGCACTTTGCGTGTCTTCATCGGTGGGATCAGACGCATTCGAAACACTTAAATTGAGTTGTAAAACCTTCAGTTTATCCCAAAAATTGCCGACCGGCGCAAACAAGGCTTGGGGAGCAGTGGTAATATTTTTCAATGGATTGGGCATTACAAAAAAACGATTCCCTCGTCGGATGCGCGCGCCTGAAGGCATTTTTTTTAATCGTAAACTACTATAATTTAGTAATTTACGTGCCTCGGGATAGGATGTTAAAAGTACTTGAAAGCCCCGATCCAATTGAAAACCTTCGACGGTATCCGTGCGCACGCGTCCACCGATGTTGTCTGATGCCTCTAAAATAATGGCTTCAACACCCTTATCTTTTAGGTATTTCGCGCAGGTCAGTCCTGCTATGCCTGCTCCGATGATGACTATCATACTACTGGACATTTTTGAAAAATAGTTGGCTAAAGCCGATTTTTGTGTTTTCTCACGACATAATCATCGATGCTCCCGCCACAATTATGCAAATTTAGCACCCTTTACGATTCTTACGGCCTTGGAGCCGTAAAAAACATTTGGCTTTTGATATCGCTGCTTCTGCTGGCTCGTACCGTCAACCTTAATAAGATGAAGGATTATGTTGGTGGAAGTTGCGTTTGGTCAAAAGACCAAAGCGTGGCGGCGTGGTAGCGAGCGTAGGGGAGCAAAGACCAAGCGAGTCGAAAACGAACATTTTACTTGTTCAAGCAGAATATCTTTATTGAAATATTGTTTGACTACTCCTTCCTGACTATTCGTTTTACCATTTGTCGGTTATTTGTCGTTATCGTT
>CAIVGO010000169.1 GCA_903905445.1 uncultured Bacteroidota bacterium | reverse complement strand
TTTAAGATGTTGACTGGCAAGGACTTATTTGAAGGAGAAACGGTGTATGAAATATTGGAATCGCGCAAAAAATTTGCCAAAGCAGATTATCGTCGCGCCAAGTTCAATCAACTACCCAAAGAAACGTTCGATTTAAAAATCAGTGCTTCAAAAAATCTGGTAGGGGTCATGCAGCAGTTATTGCAAGAAAACCCGGCCGAACGCTACCGTGATTTGCATCAGTTGTTGCGCGCGCTGCATCCTTTTACACGGGCTGATATTCCGCGCAGCAGCCTGGCGCGCCAAAGCTACCGGCGCAGTATGGCCGTGAACAAAAGCCTGATCCGCGATTTTTACCACGAATTCACCGTACAGCATACGCCCGCACAAAGTGATTTTAGCCACTTGGGTAAACAACGGCAATCGGCCATGCTACAAATGGCCGTCGATGTACTGCTGGACATTGATGAAAAGGGCGATTTACTCAAATCGATTGCGGGCAGCAACAACCACAGCAAGTACCAAACCGCTGATTTTTCTTTATTTTTAGATGTGCTTATTGCAACCATCCAAAAAAATGACCCACAATGGACCGAAAGTGAGGCGGAAGAATGGAAAACCATTCGGGAAAAAGCCCTCACGCTCTTAGAAACACGCTAATATTACGCCTCGTTTTTGTAAACTAATCCAATAAAATACAGTTTAAATGCAAATTTTGCCCGTTTGTCTACTTTGTCTGTTGTGCTTTGCCCTGCCCGGACAGGCGACCCTTGTACTTTCGGCTCCCAACGACACGTTCAACTTGTCTTGTCCAACCTGCACCGTTGTGGTGCGTTCTATTTCTTTAAATAAGGAACAGCGCCTGAACCCAAACGATTTAAATATCCCGATCAGTTCTAATTTGCTGATGTGGCGATATTATGATGATATTTTGAAAAAAGAGGCCCTTATGAGTACGGAACCCTTTTGGACAAAAGGCGTACAACTCATTGACGAAGCGCCCGACAACATGATGCTTTCGCTGCACATCAACTTGAGTTGGTTGGATTCGAATGCCACCGAACATCAATTTCACCTCGTTCTAGCCGGATTTAACAAATCGAACCTCGCGCGTGTCCCACTCACCGGTGTGTATGAGCTAGATTACAACGCCCCATTGCGGTTTTACGCCATTGGACAAATTTCGGTCAATGCGAAAGAATGGGAAACCTACGAATGCCGCGATGGCTTGTTTACCTTAACCAATTTCAATTTGAAAACAGGGGCAATTGGCGGCATTTTTTCATTTTATGCCAATCGACTCGGGATGGACAAACATGGCGTATTTTTAAACGGGGTGTTTAAAAAGTAATGGGATCGAAGTTTTTTAAGCATTCGTTTGTACTGTAACGAAATACATATCCAATTCTTCCTTGTTTTTTGTGGCAATTTTGCCCCGATAATGCCATGTAAACTCCTCGGCACAAACTGCTTGTACGGCGCCACTTACATTGATCTGCCCAGGGCTGCTCGCTGCTTCCATACGGGCTGCGGTGTTGACCGTATCGCCCCAGATATCATATGCAAACTTTTTTGTACCCACAATCCCCGCAACCACAGGACCGTAATGTATCCCGATGCGGGCATTGAATTGGAAACGCTGGTCGCCATGTTTCAATTCAAATTGCTGTAAAAATGCCTGCATTTGAAGCGCAGCTTTGATCATTTCTGCAGGATGATCATTTCGGTCCGACAGTCCACTGGCGCAGATATAGGCATCTCCCACCGTTTTTATTTTTTCAATGCGATAGCGTCCGATAATAGTGTCAAATTGGGAAAAACAATGATCGAGCGCTTCCACCAGCACTTCCGGGCTCAATTGTTCGGCAATTTTGGTGAATCCGACAAAATCGACAAACATGACTGTGCAGTATTCATACCGCCGCGCCGCTACTTTATTGCGTACCGTTAATTCGGCTGCGACCGCGCGGGGCAATATATTGAGCAATAATTGTTCGCTGCGGCGGCGTTTTTCTTCAATCAAGGCGTTTTTTTCGGCCAATTCACCGGCCACCCGCCTACCCGACCGCCGCATCATACTCAATGCGACAAAAAAAACCAACGCAAAACCTGATAATCCGAGCAGAATCCAGCGTAACTGCTTGTTTTGTTCCGCTTTTAGTGCGTTTTCCAGGTTCGAAATGCGCAAATTCTGTTGTTCGGAGGCCGACCGCGTTTGTGCCTGTAAAATGCGTTGTCGGGCTGTTTTCCACGCATAGGCCTGGTCAAAATCCTTATTTTCAACACTTAAAGCTTCCAGGTTGTCAACTGCGCTAAATTCAATATCCGCTGCGCCCTGCTCGAATGCCACTTTCTGAGCCTGGGTGTACGCAAGAAGCGCCTTGTCTTTTTGTCCTAATTTAGTATAAATATCCCCTAAAACCAGGGCTGCTTGGGCTGTCTTTTTCTGATCGGACAAGGTAATTGCAAGTTTTTGGCAGGCTTCCGCATGGGCAATTGCACGGTTTGGCTGGTCGATCAGGTAATTGCGGGCCAGTTTGTAATGGAAATTCCATTGTACAGCAGGGTCGGAGCTGGCCGCTAATCCAGCCTCCAATTCGGTGATTGATTGTGCTTGAAGTGCTTTAAAACCATGCACTAAACAAATAAAAACAAGAAAAAACAAATATTTTGGCATCAAAAAACGCAATTACACGCTATTTTCGTTCAAAAACCGATATAAAAATGGAGCCTTGTGGGCACCGCCCGAATAACGCTTTTCAACGCGCTCCAAGATATGCAAACTCAGCATTTTACGCTGAAAATTGGTCCGTAGCAACGGGCGATCCAAAATGGTTTCGTAAAGCGCCTGCAATTCACCCATGGTAAAGGTTTCAGGCAAAAGTTTGAATCCCACCAATTTTTCGTCCAAAGAACGCTGCAGGGTTTCCAGGCCTTTCTGTACAATTTCGTTGTGGTCAAAAATGAGCTCAGGAATTGATTTGATATCAAACCAGTCACAGTATTCGGAAAACAAATCAGGCGCAGCCACCACTTTGGAAAAATCGACCAAAGCAAAATAACCCACCGTCACAAAACGCTTGAAAATCCAGTGTGAATCGGGTATTTCAAGGCCCGAAACCTGCATGAGTTTTTTATGCATCTCCGGAAAACTGCGTCCCAGCTTCCCAAAAACGTGAAACTGCTCCAGATAGATATCCTGTACACCCGTACGCACCTGCAAAATGCGCTGTGC
>CAIVGO010000168.1 GCA_903905445.1 uncultured Bacteroidota bacterium | reverse complement strand
GTCGAGGTGTTCGGCTGGAATGTCTTTTTTCGCCGGTTTGCCGCCCTCGGCAGGGAAAACGTACATCACCATGCGCAGGGCATCTACAATGGCATTAAAGCCCGCGCCCTGATTGACTGGAAACTGGAAAGGCAGCACGCGGCTTCCAAATCGGTTGACGGCTTGTTCCAGCGTATTTTCAAAATCGGCTTTTTCATGGTCGAGGTGGTTGACCACAAAAACGCAGGGTGTTTGAAATGTATCGATGTATTCCCAAATCAGTTCGGCCCCAACTTCCACGCCGCTGCGGGCATTGAGCAGCATAATAGCCGTATCGGCAACTTTTAAAGCCGTAACTACTTCGCCTGCAAAATCGTCGAGCCCGGGGGTATCGAGGATATTGATTTTGGTGTCTTTCCAGGAGCAGTGAAGAAGAGAGGCAAACAAAGAGTGGCCGCGCTGCTGTTCAAGTGCAGTGTAGTCGCTCTGGGTATTGCGGTCGCCGACAGAACCTCGTCGGTTGATCGCTTTTGCTTCGTAAAGCATGGTTTCGGCAAAAGTGGTTTTGCCGCTGCCGGAGTGTCCTACCAGGACGACATTCCGGAGTTTGCTAGTGTCGTAAGCTGCCATAGCGCAATGAACTGATTTAGGTGAAAAAATGGCCGGGTGGCGAAAGCGAAAACGCAGGAACTCGGGCGGGAGCGGGCCAGGAAGGCGCCAGGGGCCGCCGAAGTTGGCTGCTAATTTTTAGCAAGCGCAACCCGGCAAGGTTGTAAACGGGCAGTGTGCATAAAACAAATATTTATTTGGTGAAATGAACTGCTTCAGGCTGTTAAAGTAGGTATATCTAAGCATTCTATGTTAATAAATCGTTAACTTTTTTTAACCGCCCGGCTTCTTTATACTCAGTTCAAGTAGAAAAAAAATATTTTTAAAAAAAGCAGCAGCGCTGGCAGCGTTTGGAAAGTGCCCTTCGTTATTCTATTGCTTTTAATACAAAACCGAAACTTACGCACCTTTTTTATGACTGCTACGATTACCTACACCGTTGTGCTTGCTGCAATCTATCTGGGAAGAAAAGCATTTGCACTGAAGACACAACACGCTTAAACCGATTTTTTGATCAAAAAAACCCCCGTACTTCAGGAGAAGCACGGGGGTTTGATGTTTAGGCCTAGGTTAAACTTATTCATTTTTCAAACTGTGTACCGGATTGGCCCTCGCTGCTTTTACACTTTGAATACTGACGGTAAACAAAGCCACGCCCAATGCGATCAAACCAGCCAGGGCAAACATCCACCACGCTAATTCGATGCGGGATTCAAACCCGCCTAACCAGCGTTGCATACAATACCAGCCAATGGGCACCGCGATCAGCACAGCCAGCAATACAAGGCGCAAAAAATCGCGCGCGAGCTGGCCGGTTATGCTCCAGACGCTGGCACCCAGCACTTTGCGAATCCCGATTTCTTTGATCCGGTTGGCGGTGACCAACGCCGCTAATCCAAACAGGCCCAGGCAGGCCAAAAACAAGCAGAGTCCACCCGCCAGGCTGACCACCGTACTCCAGCGTTGTTCGGTTTTATAAAAGGTATTGAGTTCTTCGTCGAGAAACGCATACCGAAACGGAATGGTAGGTTCAATGGCCGTCCAGGCTTCCGATAATTGCGCCAAATGAGGTTTGGTATCGCCCGCCTGCATGCGTACAAAAAAGTTGCTGCGCGGGAACGGACTAAACATTTGAAGCATCATCGGTTCAATCCCCTTGCGAAAGGAGCTGAAATGATAGTCTTTCACCACCCCGATGACCACCGGATTGCGGGCCGGGTTTTCTGTGTTGTAGCCGTCCAGCACCTGCCCGACGGCATTTTGAAGCGACCAGCCAAATAGCTGCATGGCCGTTTCGTTGATAATCACCGAGACCTGGGTATCCGCAACCACTTGTGCATCAAAATTACGTCCGGTCAGGATTTCTAGTTCAAGGGTTGGGATATATTCCTGGTCAACGACATATTCGAAGATCTGAATCGGTTTTCCGTAAAAATCAAAGCCTGAGCTCGACCAGCCTGCATTGGCGCCAAAACCTATTTCTACCCCGCTGATATGCGTTATTTCAGGGGTGACGCTCAGTTTTTCGCGAAATTGTTTCAAAGTGCTGGTCAAATCACGCACCCCAAATGCATTGACCACCACCACGTTTTCTTTGTTGAACCCGGGATGTTGTGTT
>CAIVGO010000167.1 GCA_903905445.1 uncultured Bacteroidota bacterium | reverse complement strand
GAACGACGGCTGAGGTCGTTTACCGCTGCATTGCGATCGTCGAGGCTGATGCGCGCGGGCACGGCTTTGTACGGACTGAAGTCGGCTTTGGCCGTGAATGAGCGCCACATCGGGGTCGCCGCTGCATCATGCTGGCTCATGGGCGCCAACCCAAGAATCAACTCCATGGTACGCAACATAGAACTGGTGCTGTATAACGTATGGTCTACATAGTTGCGGCGGGTGTACGGGCTCACTACAAATGCAATTGACCGGTGCGCATCTACATGATCAGCACCATCTTGGGCATCATCTTCCAGGATAAACACCGCCGATTCTTTCCAAACCGGACTTTTCGATAAGTGCTCGATAAACAAGCCAACGGCCAGGTCATTATCGGCTACCATCGACAAAGGCGACAAGGCACCTTTGCGCAAGCCTTCTGTGTGGTCGTTGATCAAACGCAAGGTACTCAAGCGCGGCAAAGAACCGGTTGCAACCAGGGAATCGAACTCGCGTTTCCACTGTGTTACCCGGGTGGTATCTTTTACATCGGTATCCCAAGAAGTGAAATATGGGCAAAAATGGCCTTCCAGCGAAGGGATGTTTGCTTTGTAATCATCGGCAAACTCGCCATACGTACGGTACGTGATGCCTGCGCGTTTGCAATGGTCCCAAATAAAGCCGCCTTTTGGCCAAGCCGTTGGGTTCTGACCTTCGTACACATATTCGCCCCCACGGCCACCGTAGCTGGTTACCCAGGTTTTTTCCGTGTAATCGTTGGCGTAGGCTGCGGTAGACCAGTTGTGTCCATCGGCACTTACTTCGGCACTCACATAAAAATTGTCGAGCAACACAAATTCACGCGAAATTTTGTGCTGATTAGGGGTGTATTTTTCCGGAAACAAACACAAACTGCTGTCGCCATTGCCTTCTGGCATGTCGCCCAACACTTGGTCGTAGGTGCGGTTTTCTTTTACGATATAAAACACATACTTGATCGGAGAAGGCGCACCCACTTTTTGTGGAATTGGATTGCCCGCTTCGCCATCGGCCATTTTTTCGCGCGCTTTCGTATAGGGCGAGTTTTTGAACACTTGTTTCGTATAACTTGCCAATTGGGCAACCGTAGGTGTTTCGATGATGCTCAAAGTGCCTTTCATCAGGTTACCAATGTATTCTACCTTCATCAAGGTTTCAATATCCCCTTTTTGATACGCCACATTTTGTGCTTCACTCAATGGATCTGGGCCTTTTGGGTTTGGGAAAGAAGAAAATCCTTTGCCGTTGGCCACAAAAATCTGCTTACCGACGGTGCGAACGCAAGTTGGATACCAGCCCGTTGGAATAAAGCCCAAAGAACGGCTGCTTTTGGGTTTGCTGATGTCGTACACCGCAAGACAATTGTTATCGGCATTGGCGACGTACAATGTTTTTTCATCGGCCGACAAGGCAACGCTGTTGGTCGTGGAGCCGGTTGGCGCATTGGGATATAAGGTAGCAACCAGGGTTTCGACTGTTTTGCGGGTTTTCAAGTCTACCACACTCACGGCATTATCATCGGAACAGGCGACATAAGCAAACTGACCATTTTTGCTAATAACTACATCATTGGGACTGTCGCCCACCGCAACGCGTTTTGCCACTTTGCGGGTATCCGTGTTCCATACAATTAATTCATTACCACCCCAGTGTGTGATGTACAATTCTTTGCGATTCGGTGAAAGCACACAGGTGTACAGTTCTTTTCCCAAAGAATCACGGTGCACCACTGCTTTGGTACGGGTATCAATGACGTACAGGCTGTTGTTTTCTTTGGTTACCACATACAGTAAATTGCGCTGGTTGTCGAGACAAAGTCCTGTTGGAGAAATTTTAACCGGCCAAGGCTGTCCCATACTGATGGTATCCTTGATTTTGAGCTGATTGTTATCAACTGTGTAGCGTAAAATGGCATTTTGGTTGCCGCCCGATACGTACAGTGTTTTGTTATCTGCTGCAAAGCTCAAACCCAGCCAGCCAGCAGGCATCAGGGTGTTGTGCACCAGCGTACCTTTTTGTGCATCAATCAATTGCAAAGAATGCATGCCTTGGCCATTGTTGGTTACCGCCATCCATTTTTGGTTGGGAGAAATCGCAATATTCATGGGCAAATCACCCAATTCGAGCGAACGACCAGCAGGGCTGAGCGACCAGCCATTGGGCAATAGGACAGAAAGGTCTGATGCTTTGCCCGGTTTTTGCGCCATTAAACATAGCGGAGACAAGAGCAGCATCCAAAGGAAGTACTTTTTCATATCAAAAATTGAATTGGTTTTAAAAATTAGCATGCCGTTTAAAGCACATTTTACGACAATAAAGCCGCCGCGATATCATCTGCAAAAGATTCAATCGGGGCTGTCTGTACAGCTGGATCCTTTGCCTGATCATCCCAAATACGCAATTGCACAGCTTGTTTATAATAGGGCAATTGCTCAAAGTCAGACACCTCGGATTTATCCATCGGACCGCCTTGCAAGGCCAAACTTTGGATAGAAGGCGCTGAAAGCAGTTGCAAATAACCGTTTTCCGTAGCGCACAGGTAACGTTTGGCTTCTACATGCAGGCGTACAGG
>CAIVGO010000166.1 GCA_903905445.1 uncultured Bacteroidota bacterium | reverse complement strand
TAGCGCTCCTTTGGACTGGCCGTTTTTCATCAAAGCCAATGCCGCAAGCGCGGTTGTTTCAATGCGAAAACACGGTCCGCTGCTACTCATTACCGAATGCGTATTGCCGATCCAGGAGCCGTCTTCTGCTTGTTTTTTAAGTAAAACATCCACTAAATGCTGGGCACGCGGGTCTTTCAAACAGTATAAAGCATTGGCCATCAATGCCAATTGGTAATCATCATCTGTATTAAGCGCCTGATTATACGAAACTTCAATTTCCCGGTTAAATGCCGCGCCATATCCCGCTTCACTCAACGCCCAGGCAATATAAGCCCCGATTACTCCATCGCTCTGCCATCCATGCCAGTCCTCCCGGCGTATCCAGCCCCCTTTGCCATCGCGGCGACTTTTGAGCCATTCCACAGAGCGCTTAATCAATTGCTGATCCACCTGAAATACTTTTGACATATCTGTAAACTCCAAAATACCATAAGCCGTGAGTCCTTCGTGCGCCGGATCGCGGCCCCACCAGTCAAAACCACCACTTTTACATTCATACGCCACCAATTTTTGATAGCCATCTTTTAATAAATCCATTGCGCGACTTTCCGTTTCGGGTTGTGCGCGGCCCGTGCTGCGCAACAAATCCAACACCAACAAATTGGGATAATTGCTGCTCGAAACCTGCTCAAAACAACCATTAGGCTGTCGCAACATCCGCTCCATGCCTTTTATTACGTCGTTGAGTGCCGAACCGTACACAGTCAATTTGGCCTGCATGGTCCCTTCCACGGGCTGGTTGAAGTGTAGTTGCCAATTATTTTGCGGTTTGCTGCCCGCCAGCACCATTTTTACCGGAAAACCTCGGTCGTAGGTACGAATGGATTGGGTGATGGCATCTTCCTGCCCGTTGGATGCTTTAAACGTCAAGTTCATCGCCTGCATTTCCCCGACATGTGCTGTATCCGGGCGGATTACATATTTTAAAATTACACTCGAAGTCGATTTTGCGGCTACTTGCAACGCTTGATCGTGTGGTTGGCCTCCGGCAGGGATTGCTTCAAAATTTTGGGGCAGCACCGCATCAACATTTCCCGAAAGGGTTTGTGTCGTGTTGTTGTTGAGCACCACTTTTAGCAGCAGGGTATCGCCTGCGATGACACTTTCGGGTATTTTTACGGCCAATTCAACCGGTTTTTGGGCAAAAAACTTGATTTCCTGGTGTGCTGGCTGACCGGCATTTCCGATGCCTTCGAGGGTAGCGCGGAAGTTGCTGACCGCGTCGGAGGTATAAAAACGGACCTGCGCCTTGCCATATTGGTCGGTTTGCACGGCAGGATTCCAGTAAATCGTGCTACGGAAATCGCTGCGCTGCGCCGGATTTTGATCGTTTTTGTAGTCGGGTGTATAAAAACTGCGGGTGCGGTAATACGTCTGTTGAGATACCCGTTCGCCGTCGATGTACATATCATTCGCAGCCTGCCTGCGTTTTGCATCTGCCCTTGGTTTTGCCGCAACCCCGGCGCGACCAAGTTCGTCTTTGGCGATTTTAACTCTATCTTCTACCAGTACTTCCGGTACGATTTGATCGTCTAAGGCTAACACCTCTTTTTCATCTTCAGTAGGTGCTGTGGTGGCAACCGTTGCATTGATCGATTTGGTAGGCACATTTCGGATTTGGTCTGCTGAAATCACCCGTCTGCCAGGCGCGCTATTTTCAGCCCGCATTTCCTGCACCATCACTACTTCGTCCAAGGGATATTCCGGCTCCGGCATGCAAACGGTCAATTTGTTCACAAACCCTTTTTTAATATTTATATTTTCCTGAATATCTGATTTATAGCCTGTAAAACTCGTCCTAAACTCATAAGTCCCCGGGCTGAGTTCCAGTTTAAAATTGCCTTGAGCATCAGAAACCGTTCCTTTCACTATTTTTTGTCCACGCATAGCAGCGATTGTAACGGCCAAAAGCGGTTCTCTCTGGTCGTCCGTTATTTTTCCCATTACGATCGTTGACCCGTCGCCGCTGGGGTAGGAAACAAATTTTGAAGCAGTTGCCGTTTTTTTCCAGGAAACCAATTGAATCTTGTTATGATAGGTACGAAGGGGGAAATACTGGTCGTTGCCGTAGAACAAATAGGTAAATTTGGTAAAATCAGGCTTATTAAATGCAAAATTACCCTGTACATCCGTCGTAACCCGTGGTCCGTTCGGGTATAATTGCACCATTTGTCCAGCCCATGGTTTTCCATTTTTATGCACCACGGTGCCTGCAACTTCCATGCGTTCCTGCGTGTGTGCAAATACCAGCGCGGGGGCCTGAACCACCGATTTCCACTCAAAACGACGCCAACCCTGGGTCATCAGCAAAAAATCCATTGCTTGCTCGGATTTGGGCTCGGTATCATCAAAATAAAAATTGGGTTCCTCAATTTTGCCTTTTACGTCTTGTTCCAACAAAAGACTGGCCAGCAAATGCCCTTGCTTGTTATCGGCATAACTGAGCAACTTTTCATCGACCACCGCCAAAGAAAAATTGCCTTTCACCGGGCGACCGATGCGATCATGCACCGCGATATCCAACTGTACTTCTTCCCGGGGTAAATACTGTGTTTTATTGGGTTTGATGTCTACTTTCAAGCCACGGTCGCGGCTCACGAACACCAGCCGTTCTGCCTGGGCATTTTTTTGTTCGTCCAATAAGGTAAAACGCGCAATGCCGATCGGCAAATTTTTGGTGTCGATGCGCGCGGTTTCGCCTGCCTTGGTAAGTTTAATCGTTTTAAAAAAGAAAATTTTATCTTGTACGGCGCCCACCAAATGGACGACGCCTGGCCGGGTACCGTTGATATTGAACACCAATTCGTTCGCATCGCGTGCCTGTAAGCGCAGGGCCAGGCCTTGATTTTGTAGCGCAGGCAACTTGAAACGCTGCACGGCTGTACCGGCTTGAAAGGGCTTGGTCAATTCCGCATAGTAAGTTGCGCCAGCCTGGGGCAGCATTTCAAACGCCCCCATTCCATCGTGGTAGCTGCTAAAACTGCCCACTTTTTCGGCTTTATCATTAAAAATAGTGCCTTCCACATCGGCTGGTTTGCCAAATTCATTGAGGGCTTTAAAAGCCATACGCGTTGGAATACCGGCAAACCAATCGCCGCCTTCGGGGAAAAACGTCAAGTCAATTTTGTTGAGCACAATCGGGATTGCCCTGGAAATGGACTCCGTTTGCCCTTTGTGTTCGAGGGTAATATTGAGCAAACCATCGCTGCTGGTGAGGTCTTTGGGCAGATCAAAACGCACTTGTGCCCGGCCGTTTGCGTCAGTTTGGGTGGTATTTTGAAGGATATTTTTCCCATTTATCGCTGCTGAAAAATGCAGGGTTTTGTTCCCAAGTGGTTTATTATCAAGCCCTAAGACATCGAATCGGGCATCCACCAGGTCGCCCGGACCGTATGCTTTCCGTTCAAATTCCAGTTTCAGGTTCAGGTTGGGGAGCACCACCTTTTGCAGGGTAATTTCGCGTTCAAAACTGCTTTCGGTGTTTTTCATCCAGCTGGTGTAGGCGCGGATTTTGTACAAACCACCCGGCAGATTTGCATGTAGGGCAAATTCGCCTGCCGCCACGCCATCCGGGGCAAGCATGTTTAGTTTTTGCAAAACCGCACCGCGCGGGTCGAGCAGTTCGACGTACAAAATCTGGCTGAGCGCAGGCATTAAGTCGCCGGCATTGCGCAGATAGGCATTGAACCACAGCGTTTCGCCGGGCCGGAAAAGGGTGCGGTCGACTTGCAGGTACAATTTTTCGGGTCGTTCCAGCGCTTGCCGGGTCGCCAGTTGGGCCTTCAATTGTTGGAAAATGGTGCTATCGCCTGCAATATAGGGTTGGCGGATAGACATACAGGGCGTTGCCGGGCTGGATGGTGCGAACCAGGACAGCAGGGCCAGTAGGATAGAGATGGAGTGTAGCATGGTACTTGGATTTTTTTGGGATAGGATGCAGCTTACCTAAAAATTACACACGTGGCTACAATTGCACCCCGAGCATTTGTTCCTGCAACCTGATATAAATTACATTATCCAGCGGATCTTTTTGTATCGTAACCACCTCATTATATTCTGATGCATACTCGATTGCCTGGCTTTTCAGGGTACAACCTGTTTCGAGGTCCAATTGTACAAGTTGGTGGTTGCGCACCATGAATAATCGCCCATCTGATTCAAACCAGGAGAAGTTTGCATCAACCGGATTGTACATCGATCCGCCATTTTGCCAAATTTTGTCGCCGGAGTCTGCCTGGAAAGCATAAGTAGCATTATCATCATATGCAATAATTTTTCCGCCTGCCCATTGGACGCCAATCATATCATTAGTTGTTATTGCAAAGGTTTGAATGCCCTTTTTAAGGTCAAAATTAAGGATATTACCACGCACCTCATCGATATTAAACCCGATGCATGCCTGCCCGTCTTTCACAACCAGCGCACTTCTGTCACTATACAATGCATTTGGTAAGGTGAATTCGTGTTCGACCTTTTTATACTTCGTATTTATTGCTAGCAGGATACTTAAATTACCAAAATTTATAATATACATTGTATTGATAAAAACAGCCAGGGTGTCGCCCGCAGCATTGGTTGTAAGCTGCAGTCCCCAAAAACCTTCCCGTGTGTAATCGTTAAAAAACTGATCGGACTGATATAACACTGTACTGGTATGCTGTTGAAAATCAATTTTTTCTAAAACGGCTACTCGCTTGATATCCGTATTGTATTGATAGACGACTTCTAATAAGGCCCCACCCTGAACCAACTGGAATTCAGGGGATACAAAAACAGCGGTCGAATCGGGCGTCCACAAGGTTTTAAAAGTGTGGAGATCCAAGTCAAATGAAACAAATTGACGTGTGTATTGGTCTATCCAATACATTTGATTGCCCTGGACTTTTGCATAAATGGCTAAAAATGGGCCTGGTACTTTTACCTTCCATTCCTGCATACCCGTTTGCTTGTTGATGCCGATCAATTCGTGAAAATAGGTACCACCCCATTTACTACAGATGACTTGATTACCGTATACAAACGGGTGGTCGGCAACATTTGCAAAAAGTTCAGCCAGGGTCCAATTTGTTTGAAGGGGCGAGGCTTGAATTGCAATCCCTTCGCAGGGATCCGTTGCAGAGATTGCCGGATCCTTTTTGCAGGCAAAAAAGCAGGTTGCCAGTAGGACAAATACCAATTTTTGGGACAATCTCATATTTATTTAATTTAATATGATGGTTAGAAAATGGAATATCCCATCTATGAAGCCCGTTTATAATTGAACCGCAATCATTTGCTGCCACGTGGAAAGATACAACACTTTTTCTGTGGCGCTTTTAGCATACCCAAAAATCAAATCTTGGGTACTTAATAATGAAATGGGTTGGTTATTCAACACACAACCTGTTTCAAGATCCAACTGCATCACGCTATAGTTACGGATCAAAAACAAACGTCCTTCAAAATCAAAAATGGAACCTTCTGCCAATAAGGCGTTATAAATCCCTCCTCCTTGACGCCAAATTTCGGCACCTGTTTGCGCATTTAAAGCGCGGGTAGAATAATTGCTGAGTTCAATCAATTTATCCTCGATCAGAATAACGTCGTTCAATTTGGAGGTGGTAACCGTCCAGGTAATCGCCCCATTTATCAAATTGAAGCAAGCTAGGCGGTCTAAAACGTCATTTTGGGCAAGCCTCAACCAGGCCTGATTACCCTTTACAATAAGTTTACCAGCGCCTACTTTATAATTATAGGGTAGCGCAATATCCAATTTTGTATTTTTATTCTGAATGTTAAGCGCCATTAAACGGCTTACAGATCCAATATTCAAATCATATTCCGTGCGGGCAAAAACCGCAAGCGTATCCCCCTCGAGGGTAACCGTAGTTTGAAGCCCTAAAATACCTTCATCATCGTAGTTGGTAAATAGCATTTTAGAACGATACAATTCTGTTTCTTTACCGGTTTGTAATTGCACCCGAACCAACGCGATATTTTTAAAGTTGGTTACATTGGTTGGATAGGCGATCGCAAGCAGTACTTCGCCATTGATTAATTGAAAATTCGGCGAAATGACCGCTCCAACACTGTCACAAGTCCAAAGCGTTTGGAGTGTGTGGCTGTTTAAATCGAAGGAAACGAATGCGTTGTTTTTATCATCCACCCAGTAAAGGAGATTTCCCTTAAGTTGGCTGTTCTTTTCGGTAATTTTACCAGGGGCTTTCGTATGCCAGTTCAATGCGCCCGTTTTGACATCCAACCCAACCAGTTCGTTCTCATAATCGCCGCCTAACTGACTAAAAATCACCTCATTGCCCAAAAAAATGGGTTTAAAATAGGCATTATAATATTGATTGGGCGTAGACCAAATTCTTTGCAAGGGTGCAACCAGGGTGGCAACGCCCGCGCAAGGATCAGGTGTGGGTTCACTGGTTTTGTCCTTTTTACAGGCAAAAAAGCAACAAACCAGCAGCACTAAAAAAAATGTTTTATGGAAATTCATTATAAAATTGGTTTTTTATTTAAAAGTTTGATTTTCAATTATTTAAAAATCATGAATACAGTTCCAAGCCTTTCAAAGACGAAGTACTTCCCGGCCCTTTCGTTTTTACCTGCAACCGAATTTTCCGCGCTTTCACCGGTACAAGTTGCAGGATTTTTTTGTGTCCCACCGTGGTTGATCGCGCTATTTCTTTCCATTTTCCGTTTTCCCAGATTTCTACGACAAAAGACTGGATTGTTTGGCCTTTTGCAATATCCTCTTTCAACACGATGGTGCTGAATTGTTGCATTTTCCCCAAGTCTATGACGCCTGTTTGCTCGGATGGGTTGGTGCCCGACCAAATAATTTTATGTCCTTGCGCCAAATCACGGGCAAACGTATTGCGCAATTTAGCACCAAAAGCCACCAATGCCGCCGAATCCTGCGCATGAATCCGCCCCCTGCGATCGGGTGGCACATTGAGGATCAAATTCGCCCCACGCCCCACCGATTTCAGGTAAATATCGAACAATTGATCGGGTGTTTTCACTTTTCCATCCTCTTCAGGGTGGTAAAACCAGCCCGGACGAATACTTACATCACATTCCGCCGGGAGCCAAAGCGCGCCGTTTTCCTGTCCGGTTTGCAGCACCGACCCATCGGGTGCGCCCAATCCGCGCGCGAACCCGGCCGTATCCAGCATACACCAATTGGTTTCATTGAGGGTGCCGTTTTCATTGCCCGCCCAGCGACAACCGGGTCCGATGTCGCTAAAAACGACCGCATTAGGCTGCAATTGGGCCGCTATTTTTTCAAAACGATGAAAATCGTACACCTGTTTTTTGCCATTGGGGCCTTCGCCATTGGCGCCATCCCACCATATTTCGAACAACTCGCCATAGCCGGTTAGCAATTCCGTCAGGGTGTTGGCATACACATCGTTGTAGGCGGGTGTGCCATATTGCGGGTGGTTGCGGTCCCAGGGCGACAGATACAGGCCCAATTTGAGCCCATTGCGTTTGCAGGCATCACTGAGCATCCGCAATACATCGCCTTTTCCGTTCATCCATTTGCTTTCGCGCACGGTGTGCTTGGAATATTGGGACGGCCACAAACAAAAGCCATCGTGGTGTTTGGCCGTTATCACCACGCCTTTTGCGCCCGCCTTTTTAGCAATTTGGCACCATTGATCGCAGTCGATGGCGGTGGGAGCAAACACATCTTCCGGCTCCGTGCCGTGGCCCCATTCCTGATCGGTAAACGTATTAGGTCCAAAATGAAAAAACAGGTAAAAATTGGTTTCATGCCAGGCCAATTGGGCCGGAGTGGGAAGAGGACGGGCCGTTTGCGCACCTGCATTTTGGGCAAAAGCCGTAAAGTAAGTGAAAGCGAGGCAAAACAGGTAAAAAAAACGTGTACACATGTCGATCATTTTAAACTCAGATTTAAATGGATTTGATGGATGGATGGATAAAAAAAATTGATTTTCAATGGATTAGAAGACAGCTGTTTTCATAACCACTTTGCGTTGACTTTATTTGCCTCAAAAATTCAAAATTCCTGTGAAACCCCGGTTACTTTTGCAGCATGAAGTATCCAGAAAATGTAATTGCGGCGTTTAAGGCACAATTTGGACACCCGCCCACCCTCATTGTACGCGCACCAGGCCGCATTAACCTGATTGGGGAGCATACCGATTATAACCAAGGATTTGTACTTCCGGCGGCGATCGACAAAGCGGTATATTTTGCAG
>CAIVGO010000165.1 GCA_903905445.1 uncultured Bacteroidota bacterium | reverse complement strand
TTAAAACGCACCCATTCTTGCGGACTTTCGAAATGCTGATAGTCCAAATGCATGGCTTTTGCCCCAATTCCTTTACAAAACTCCAGAAAATCGTCTTGGGCAAAAGGGGTCATATCCTGCTTGCTATCTCCAAACACCACCAAGCGTTCGGCCAATTCAAACAAGTGGTAACACTCTTGTTTTGAAATATTATGCGCTTCATCGACCAATACGAGGTCAAACTTTTTCTTGGATGCCTGCACCACATCGAGCGCAACTTCAGGGGTAACCAGCAAAACGGGTAAGGTTTCGGTAAGTGGTTCAATGTGTTCGCTAAACAACATTTCGGGCCGTTTATTGGCAGAAAGTGTGCGATTGGCCTTACCAAACCAGGTTTTAAAGGCCGTGCTATCGCTTGATTTGAGTTGACGCAGCGCCTTAGCCTTGCGTGCCTGCCACAAAGCGCTAATATGCATAGGCAACAAATTGCGCAATTCTCTTCCGGCAAGCTGCATGTTTTGCACGGTCATTTGATCCCAAACCAGGCCCGGATGGAATTGTTTGAGCAGCAAATGGTACAAATACCAACTTTCGAACGCGGCTGGCCAATTAGCAGGCTTTATTTTGCAAAGCGCGCGCACGACTTTTTGCGCAGCAGGCTTTAAGCCAAGCCAATGATTTTGCCAAGTATAGAAATCATCAAAATCGCGCAAATAAAACTGCGTCTCTTCCAATTGTGCGATCATTACCTCCAAAAATTCCTGGCGTTTTGGAATGGTCAGCATTTCATGGCGCAACGATTCTTCATATAAATTAGCGTCGTTAAATGCATCCAGAAAAGCATCCATCGAATGTTCCAATTCGCGTACTTCCTCACGGTAGTCTAGTTCGTTGTGAATACTTTTCACATTCAAGCGTCGTACATCCTCTCGGACGATAGAAGGAATGCGTTTGCGCCACATCTGCAGGGCAATTTCAAAATTTTTGCTCAAATCCGACACCTTTCGAATGTTGCGCACATCCATTTGGGGTGGGAAATCGAATTCAAAGTATTTTCGGAAAGCGTAAATTTTCAATAACTCTTCAAAATCATTACTTACGACGGCTTTAGCGGCTACAATTTCCTTATACCGATCGGAAAACACCCCATACAGTTTTTCAGCAGTGGATGCTGGTTTTTCAAAATCGCTGCCATACCGTAAAACACCATCGGCTAATCCGTTGCGAATATTACTTACCTGGCTTTGCAAATGCAGGTAATACTGTTCATAATGATCGAGCAAAGCCTCCCCGTAATCGTTGGTTTTATTGATAAACTGGTGGTGTAAGGCGGTGGCTTTGGCCATTAAATTGCGCACCTGCGATTGGGTCCAATCGAGGCCACTTGGTCCAGAATGATCTAAAAATACGGAATGGTGTAATTTCACCAAAGGGTGCTGCAAAATGGGGAATCGGCGAAACAAAGGCTCACTGGAAGCAATCGCAGCCATAATCCAATCGTATTCTTCCTTAGAAAAAGCAAAATCGGCAGGATTGAGTTGGCTGACCAATAATTCTTTGCCCACCAATCGATTGGCGCGTAAAAACTGCCCGACCGTATCTGAAAAATGTAAGTCGCCAAAAATGGGTTTGTGCAAAGCCATCCAGCTTTCATCCAGGCTGTCCTGGATACGCAAGGTTTTGTTTAAAACCGCATTAAACAACTCTTCATCATACGACACCTTATTCTTATTATCAGCAGCCATGCGCAACATATCTGCCAGCATCAATTGATCGCCCTGTATATCACGCAGAATAAAAGACACATCGCCAAAGCCTTTTTCGAGTAAGAACTTTTGTGCTCGGCGCAGCGAATGGATACTTTTGGACACCACCAGGCATTTTTTTCCGTTGGCCAGCGCATTGGTTGCCAGGGCGGAAATGAGGTAGGTTTTGCCCGTTCCGGAAGCACCTTCTACCACCGTAAGTGCATTTTGTTGCATCGCCAGGAGCACCGCACGCTGGGTGGGATCGAGGGGCAACAAAGAAAATAAGTGCCCCCAGTTGTCGGCATTCGCAGGCAAATTGGGCGCAACCACGGGCGGCTGCGTGATGGTGGTACGGGGCAAAGTAGGGAAAATACCTGCTACCGCACCCCAAATCAAGTGTCCCGATGCGATCGTTCGGGCAGCATCTGCTTCGGTTGGGAGTGATTGAATACTCAGCGGTAGGCCCTCTTCAGATAGGCCCAATTTTCGCCGCAACTCCTCACATAAATCCGACAATCCCTGGGCGGTCAAGGATTTGCTTTCGGCCATTTTCTGCACCTTGGCCGACAAATCCAATCCTAAATAGGCATCTACCAGGTGAAAAAACGGGTAATTGGGCGTAATTTGTTTGCCATCCAGGCGTTGTGCCAACCAGGAGTCGGTATTTTGCGCGTGTGGCTCTAACTGGAAAGACCATATAAACAGTGGGGCCGCCACTTCATAGCCTCCAACCCTGGCGAGCACAAATGGGTAGCCCAATGCCAGATTTTTTGTACCAGACACCTTTTCGCGGTTGCGGGCTTCAAAATAAAAATGAAGTAATTTTTCGTTGCTGGGATGGCCTACTTGTAAGGGCAATTCAAAACTTTTGAAATCGACCAACTCATGAATGCAACGAATGGCAAATTCACTATCAAGGCTTACTAAATCGGTATGCCCCTTTCCATCGGGCAAAGCATGCAGCCAAGAAAGCGCATCGCCGCTGTAAGCCGTGGAAGCATTTAAACTGCTATTATTGCTGAATATAGATTGACTTTGATTGTCGGTCATATTAAAAGAAGGGGATTGATTTTAAAGCGAAAATGAAAAAACACGCTTATTTATTTGATTTTCTTGGGATTTAGATATTTTCATATCTGAGCATTTAACCTGTGCTTAAAAGCAAATCACCGTGCAAAAGAAAGCATTTTTATAAAGTGAACTGCGAAGTTGGATTAAATTTTATTTAAAGAGCGGTAAATTTATCGTTACACTGCTATATCTTTGCGGCGGCGCCGGGCGATCAGCTCCTGCAAAACCTCCCCAGGGCAGAAATGCAGCAAGGATATGTGGTCGTAGCGGTGTGTCTGGCGCTTTTTTAAAACCTTTTATTTGCCTAAATTTGCGAGCCAAGCGCATGGTGCTTTTTAAACCCCATGCGCCTGCCTCGCAAATTTCATTTTAAGAGCCTTTTCACTTCTCAAGCGCATATCATCATGTTATTCTTCGTAGACACTGCCAATTTAGATCACATCCGTGAAGCTGCCGAACTCGGCATACTCGATGGCGTTACCACCAACCCTTCCCTCATGGCAAAAGAGGGCATTTCCGGTGAAGAAAACATCCTGAACCATTACAAAACGATTTGTGACATTGTTGGCCCCGACCGCGATGTGAGTGCCGAAGTGATTTCTGTCGATTTCAAAGGCATGGTGGAAGAAGGTAAAAAATTGGCTGGCCTGCACGAAAATATCGTGGTGAAAGTGCCGATGATCAAAGAAGGCATCAAAGCCATCGCATATTTTACCGAGCAAGGCATCAAAACCAACTGTACCCTCGTTTTCTCTGCTGGTCAAGCAATTTTGGCTGCCAAAGCAGGTGCCACCTACCTTAGCCCATTCGTAGGCCGTGTGGATGACATCTCTTGGGATGGTATCGGTTTGATCAAAGAAATTTACGAAATATATGATATGGCTGGCTACGAAACAGCGATTCTGGCTGCAAGTATCCGCAATCCATTGCACATTGTACAAGCGGCTAAAGCGGGTGCGGATGTGGTAACTTGCCCATTGAGCGCAATTTTAGGCCTGTTTAGCCACCCATTGACCGATATCGGCCTCGAAAAGTTCCTGGCAGATTATCAAAAAGCGAACGCATAATATAGCCAACGCTAAATGGTTATGAAAACGGTTGGATTCTAATCCATTTAAAATCAATTTTTATCCATCCATCCTTCAAATCCACTTTAATCTTGGTATATATGGAAAATATTCGGTTAAACCTCGACCGCGATTTAGTGTTTTTTGATGTGGAAACGACCGGTCTAAATGTGATTCGCGACCGGATTATCCAAATCGCGCTGATAAAAATTCACAAAAACGGTCAACCCGATACCGAATTCATGAGCCTCATCAATCCAGGCATTCCCATTTCGGAAGAGTCGATGATGATTCATGGGATTACGCCAAAAGACCTGGCCAACAAACCTACTTTTGTGCAAATTGCGCAGAAAATTTGGGACTTTATTGGCAATTCAGACCTGGCGGGCTATAACTCCAACCGTTTTGACGTACCCATGCTCATGGAAGAATTCGCCCGTGTAGGCATGGAATTCGACCTGAGTAAACGGCGGCTGATTGATGTGCAGCGCATTTTTTACAAAATGGAGCCGCGCACCCTCAAGGCAGCATACCGCTTGTATTGTGGCAAAGAATTGGAAGACGCGCACAATGCCCTGGCCGATGTGCGCGCAACCCTGGATGTGTTCAAAGGACAGTTGCACGCCTATGAAAACAAGGATTTGCTGGACGAAGACGGGAACATCATACCCGCGCCCATCAAAAATGACATGCAAGCCTTGCACACCTTTACCAACGACCTGAATTTTCTGGATGCTACCCAAAAATTGCGGGTGCAGCCAGACGGAAAAGTGGTGTTCAATTTTGGCAAATACAATGGACAATCGGTAAAAGAGGTGTTGGCGAAAGACAAAAACTACTATTTCTGGATCCAGGAAAAAGAGTTTTCTTCACAGGTCAAGCAGATCATCAAACAAATGATGAAAGAGATTGAAAAACCATCGTAAAGAAACCACGCACCCAACGCTTGGCATAGCTTGAACGTTTTAACTTTTAAACTTTAACTGTGCGATTCTACCTATTTATATGTTTGCTGCTCCTTGCAGCAGGTTGTTTTACCCCAAAAGAAGCTTGCCTCGAAATCGAAGCGGCCAATTTTGATGCCAGTGCAGATGAAAACTGCTGCTGTGTGTATCCCAAAATTGGATTTACCTTTTCCCATGTGTATGATACCCTCGTTTTTTTTGAAAAAACGGCCTATCGCAATGATTTCGGGATGTTTCGGCCCCACAGCGTGGTTTTTTACCTGCAAAATTTCCAGTTGCGCCAACAAGGTGCCTGGTACCCCATCACCGACACGCTTTCCATGGCCAGTTTCGGCGCAAATGCCGGAGATACCACCCAGCAAGTATTAACCAATGATTTTATCTTGCTCCGACGCACTTCCCTGCAAACCGACGCGGGTACCTTTCGAAAAACGGGCACTTTTGACGGTATTCAGTTTGACCTGGGCTTGTCGGATGCCGCCAATAAAGTAGTGCCCAGTAAAGCCCCCACCGCACATCCTTTGCGTACCCAAGCCGACAATTTGTGGATTGATCGAAATACCGGGTATGTATTTGCACGGATCATTGTAGCATCCGATTCGCTTTCCAGTACGGTACCGGATACCTTCGTTTATACCGTGAACACCTTGCCCAATACTTTGTTCCAACAATTGGGCACCAATTTGGACCATGCCACCGGGTACGATTTTGATTTAAAACTTAAAATCGATTACAAGCAATTATTCAATGGTGTAGACTGGTCGGCCCCCCTCGCGAACCGTAAAGTGACAATGGGCGACAACTTGTTAAAAGTTTTTACGGTTTCTCAGTAAAATCATTGAATATTGCGTTGTGTTACCTCATTTTTGTGCTTTCTTGCACCAACGGCCCTGTAACTTCACCCAACTTCTTTTCACGCAAAATCACCACCTTATGCCATTGCGTATCCTGTTTGCTTTTTTATGCGGTATTGTTTGCTTCAGCGCCTGTGACGATGCTGCCGTGGTGACACCGGTTGTCCCCACCACCGATTTGAAAATGACCTTCAAATCTACTTATGATGGCAGTCGAATGATCAAATTCAAAAATTACCCATACGGCAGTAATAATTACCCCCTGCAATTCAATCGTTTCACCTTATTTCTCTCCGACATCACTTTGTTAAAAGGCACCGAAGAAACGCGGCTCACCGAATCTGCTTATCTTGACTTTACGCCCGATAATGCCAGCTCTGACACGTCCGTTTTGTTGAATTATACGTTCCAGAACGTTCCAGAGGGTACTTATACGGGTATTAAAATGGGTTATGGCGTAAAACCGTCCGATAACGGTAAAAATCCGGCAGATTTCCCGCCCAGCAGTCCGCTTTACAACGACAATGAATACTGGTTGGGCTGGAAAAGCTATATTTTTACAAAAATTGAAGCCCAAGGGGACGCGGACATCAACAATCAATTCGATCATTTTATGATTTACCATTGCGGCGGAAACGGGGTGTACAAAACATTTTCCTTTACCCAACCCATCGAAGTGAAAAGCAGCGCACCGGCACTCAAGGTTGATTTCGACCTGCGTAAATTGTTTATCATGGCTGATGGACGCTATTATAATATGGTGGAAGATCCGGCGACCTCCAACAACAAGGATTCGCTTCGGGTGGCCAATGACATCATGAGTAAATTTGGAAATGCCACCTCCATCGCACAATAGTCAAGCTACAAATGATGAAATACCTTTATAATACGCAACGTATTTGGGTTACGGCGGCATCTGTTATGGCCATTTGCCTGATAAATGCATGCAATGGTAGCGATCCCGACCCTGTTGTACCCACAGGCGATTTGCTCAACATTCCATACACACCCCAGTCGTACACGATCGTTAAACCGGCCCATTTTCCGGAGATTGATGTTCCAGCCAGCAATCCAATGACCGTGGAAGGGGTTCAATTGGGCCGCCGACTGTTTTATGACCCGATGCTTTCAGCCGATAGCACCATGTCTTGCTCCTCCTGCCATTTGCCTGCGGGTAGTTTTACGGACAACAAGGCTGTTTCAATAGGAGTAGATGGCATTAGTGGCCAACGAAGTTCCATGTCTCTGCTGAATGTGGCCTATGCCAACAATGGTTTGTTTTGGGATGGACGTTCGCCCAATTTGGAAGACCAGGCCCTGCGCCCGGTGGAAGACCCCATTGAGATGCACACAACTTGGACCAATGTAGTAGAGAAGTTGAAGCGGCATAAAGACTATCCAACCCGTTTCCGCAAGGCATTTGGCATCAGCGACCGTAGTGAAATCACCAAGGAATTGGCTGCAAAAGCCATGGCGCAATTCGAACGTATCCTCATCAGCAGTGGCAACTCCAAATACGATCGCTTCGTATTCAAGGGAGAAACAAACCTGCTTGACGATGAAGAACTGGACGGTTTTATCATGTTTAACGATGATGCACTCAACCAGGGGGTCAATTTGCCCGATGCACAGTGTTTTCATTGCCATGGTGGCCTGATCAATACGGGCAACAAATATTTTAACAATGGCCTCGACAGTGTAAGCAGCCTGGATGATTTTAAAGATGTAGGCCGTTTTATCGTGACCAACAATGCAAGTGATAAAGGCAAATTCAGGGCGCCCACCTTGCGTAATATTGCCATGTCGGCACCTTACATGCACGATGGTCGCTTCAAAACGCTCAAAGAAGTGATGGATCATTACAGCAGAAATGGAACCGGCGCCGCCAACGAAGATCCATTTATCCGACAAATTGGATATCCAATTCAAGGAAGCAACCCGATTAAGTACACCGGACTGACCGAATATCAAAAAAACGCCCTTGTTAAATTCCTGGAAACGCTCAATGACCCGGAATTTGTAAACAACCCGGATATTCAGAATCCATTTCAATAAAATCCTTTACTTTTAATCGCTTTTTGTACAACCAATTATCCCATGTCATGAATCGAAACCGACTTACCCTGCTTGCCTTGCTGTTGTACCTGCACAGCGATGCTCAAATTAACCTGGGCGGTACGCCCTTGCGTTGGCAGTCTGCTGCTTTACCCGAACCCTCCACGGTGGTGTTACCGCGCCTGGATGTAGCCAAAGCCTTCAAGGAAGATACGGAAAACCAGGGCCAACATCGATTTGCAGCACCCATTGCGGCAGATCTCAGCTTTGAAAATGCCGGAAACTGGACACAACTACCGAATGGCGATCGGGTATGGCAATGTGCCCTGCAAGCGCCTGGTGCCTTGGGCCTGGTTTTGTTGTTCGATCAGTTTAATTTGCCGGAAGGCAGTCGTTTTTATGCTTTCACGCCGAATCAGACCCAGGTTTTTGGGGCCTATTCGGCACAAAGTTGTTCGCCGAACGGTAAATTTACCATCGGTGTATTAAAAGGCGAAACGACTTTGCTGGAATATTACGAGCCGGTTTCGGTCAAACAGGCTGGCAAAATACATTTATTCAGGGCCGATTACGCCTACGACCAGCAGGCGCTTCAGGAAGGAGCAGAGGCTTTGGTTAATTTTGGACTTTCTTTGCCTTGCAACGTCAATGTAAATTGCCCGGCAGGTGCCAACTGGCAAACGGAAAAAAAAGGCGTTGCACGTATCTTAATGGTGTTTAGCAATGGCTCCGGCTGGTGCAGCGGCAGTTTGGTGGCCAATACCGGCGGAACATACGACCCCTATTTTTTAACGGCCCACCATTGCCAATTGATTGGACAAAATCCATCGTTCGAATTATGGCGCTTCGACTTTGATTATGAAGCAGTTGGGTGCAGCAACCCCGCAACCGAACCACAACCACGATCTGTGTTAGGTTGTGAGCGCATTTCCTATCGGACCGAAACCGATTTTATGTTGCTCAAAACCAATCCAATACCGATTAATTATGGGGTGTACTTCAATGGCTGGAACCGAAGTACCAGTCCTGCTGCCCGTACAACGTTTATCCACCACCCGGTGGGTGATATTAAAAAAATATCCGTCGACACTCAAGCGGCTGTTTTGCATCCAGAAACCATTAACTGGACCGGCATTTTTGGCATTAGTCCGGTCAATACCCACTGGAGAGTAATTCCAGATATCGGCATTTACCAGGCTGGGTCGTCGGGCAGTCCTTTGTTTGACCCCAATAAACGTATTGTTGGGCAATTGCATGGCGGCAATGCGAATCCGGCCAATGAATGCCTGATTGTCAATTCTTTCTGGGGTCGGTTTGACCTTTCCTGGAGTCAGGGTAGCAGCCCGCAATCCCGCTTGAAAGAGTGGCTGGATCCGAACAACCTCGGTTCGCAAACCCAAAACGGATACCAGCAAGTGGCACCGAACGGATTTCCGGTAAGTGGCAACATTAAAACTTTTTGGGATGTACCGTTGGCGGGGGTGCAAGTGTACCTGAATGGATCGGCGCTGGATACCGTTGTAACCGATACTGCGGGCAATTTTACCTTTCCGTTTGTACCTGCCGGTGGAAGTTACAGCATCACAGCACGCCGGGACAGTAATGCCTTAAATGGAGTGAGTACCTTTGATTTGGTATTGATTTCCAAGCATGTACTCGGTATTCAAGCCCTCGATAGTCCCTGGAAAATCATTGCTGCAGATGCAAACCGCAGCAATTCAGTCACCAGTTTTGATATTGTTGAAAGCCGAAAACTGCTTTTGGGGATTAATACGGTGTATGCGTCGAGTCCATCCTGGCGCTTTTATCCGGCATTTATTACCTTTTCAAACCCGCAACAACCGTTTGGCAATCCATTGCCCGAACAAATTGCCATTTCTAACCTGCAAGGCGCTTATACAAACGCCAATTTCAAAGCGGTGAAGGTGGGCGACGTGAATGTCACTGCCAATCCGAACGAATAAAATATTTTTTAAAAATGTCTGTATTTCCTTACCCGCACACCGCGAAAGAACGATTCCTGCGTTACGTACAAATTGATACGCAAAGTGATCCCAACAGCCCTACCATCCCAAGTACGGAGAAGCAAAAAGACTTAAGCCGCGTATTGGTGGCCGAACTCAAAGCCATCGGCATAGACGATGCCGTGCTGGACGAACATGGTTATGTGTATGCAACGATTCCAGCAACCACCGAAAAACAGGTGCCCGTTATTTGTTTTTGCTCGCATGTAGACACCTCACCGGATTGCAGTGGCACGGGTGTAAAACCCATTGTGCATGAGAACTACCAGGGGCAAGACCTGGTGCTGCCCGATGATTCCGGAGTTGTAATCCGCAAATCGGAACATGAAGACCTGGCCCATCAAATCGGCAACGATGTAATTACCGCCAGTGGCACGACCCTATTAGGTGCCGATAATAAAGCAGGTGTGGCAGCCATTATGGATGCGGCTAAAATTTTGATCGACCACCCGGAAATCAAGCACGGTAAAATTCGCATCTTATTTACGCCGGACGAGGAAATTGGACGTGGGGTAGACAAGGTGGATATGAAAAAACTGGGCGCCCGTTTTGGCTACACCATTGATGGTGAAACTGCGGGAAGCATTGAGGATGAGACCTTTAGCGCAGATGCAGCAACCGTTACCATCCATGGCGTTTCTGCCCATCCTGGTTTTGCAAAAGGTAAAATGGAAAATGCGCTTAAAATTGCCGCACGCATCGTCGCAAAATTCCCGGACAAACTCAGTCCGGAGCACACCGAGGGCAAGGCCGGTTTTATCCATCCGATGCACTTTGAAGGCAACCTGGAAACGGCGGTCGTAAAATTAATTATCCGCGATTTTTCGGAAGCAGGCTTGAAACGACATGCCAACACCCTGCAGAAAATCGTAGACGGGGTGCTCAAAAGTTTCCCGAATGCCACAGCGACCGTAACCATCACAGAACAATACCGCAACATGGGCAAAGTGTTGCGCCGTTACCCGCAAGTGGTGGCGTATGCCTTGGAAGCCTTGCAACGCGCCGGATTTGCGCAACCACTTAAGCGCTCCATTCGCGGTGGCACCGATGGTTCTCGTTTATCTTTTATGGGTTTACCTTGTCCGAATATCTTTGCGGGTGAGCATGCATTTCACTCCAAACAAGAATGGGTTTCGGTACAGGACATGGAAAAAGCGGCAGAAACGATTGTACACCTCGCCCAAATTTGGGAAGAACATGCCTCTTAATTGTTAAATTCAACATAACCATGGAAGATTTTTTGAAAAATGTAAAAACCACGGCGCAGGAAGCTGCCGACAAGGTGGGCGAAACCCTTTCCAACTTGAAAGATGCCGCTTCAGAAAAATTTGCCGACCTGAGCGAAAAGGCAGAAGCCCTCGC